>NZ_JBAHZB010000061.1:0-20320 GCF_036697315.1 Alteromonas sp. 14N.309.X.WAT.G.H12 | reverse complement strand
GCCGACAGGTATTACGACAATATTGCCAGTAACAATATTGACGCGGTGAGCGTGAATTACACCAACAAAAGCGTCTACGCCGATACCGACAACCCCTTGTTTAGTCTCGGCACGTCAGCCGCCGCTTTTAATGGTGAAATTCCCTTTAACAATCCCCTTTACTACTTAGAGGCCATGTATAAGGCAGCAAACACAAGACCCGAAGAACAAGCCCCGGTATTTAAAACCTATAAAGACAGTGATGCCACGATGGGGGCATTTTAATTGGGTTTTGTTGGTTACTCTACGCCATGGCATTATCACTTTTACTAAAACGTGAAAGTGCCACGACGATTTAAAATGAATCACTAAAGACAAAAAAAGCTGCAATAGGCAGCTTTTTTATTGAGGCATAATGTCAAACATGGTAACCGAGGCCTGGCAGTGCATCGAGATCCTCGTCATCATAGTGAATCAAATCTTTATCTTGGTATTTGCGCATACATTTTGTAGCTTCAGGTAAACCCAGCACCCGTGCCCGCGTATCTTCGCTAATATCCACATTTAAAAATTCAATTAGTCTTAGCATTGTTTCGTCTGGCGATTCACATAAATCTTCAAATCGAATAACCAAAAATTGGCTACTTGGCAATTGCTGCCCAAAATTTAAGACTGATTGATTTGCTTTTACCCAATATTTAAATGACAGTCTTGGTGTACAGGACGAGGCGGTGATATCTTCATTCAATACATGTCGAGACCAGTTTATACACTGCTGTTGATTCTCGCTTAACGACATGTCGATGCCATGACGAATAGTATGAATATATTTTAAATCTGGATACGCCTTTAAAAAATGCCGTAGCAACAGCCAAGAATTCGGCTCTTTGAACCCCCAAAGCGCTCCATCACTTTGTTTTTGCCGACGATTTTTAACTACCTTCAAAAAATTCTTATAAGCAAAACGGCGGCCTAAGCCCTCTACCGTTTCTTTATGTCGCATCCAATCAAAAAAGGTAAAGGCAATAATTTGCACATCAACCATTGTCAAAGAGGTTTCAGCCCCCGATAAATGGGCAAAGGTTTTAATAACAGGCGCCACAATTTCAGGCCTATCAATATTCTTGAGTAGCCATTCTTTGCGTTTAAACATCAAAGTAAACAGTAAGTTATCACTGGCATGATTCAGGGTATGCCCCATATCAACGCCCATATGAATTAAAGCTTCTGAGATGATTCGAGTACCGCTTCCCCCTACACCACCTACGATAACAGGCTGATTATTCATCATGAATTTTAACCCTCTATTCCTGTAACTAAGTGGTAGAATTTTAATTTAGTTTTTTCGCGAATTTCTTCCTATCTACCCATAAGGGCGCATTACAAAACCCAATGACTTCACTTAGCATACAGCATAATCCATCGTTATTTCACCGACATTACTGTCCTTACTTAATTTCGCTCATAATATAGCGTTCTGGGGTTGGACGATGAGAGTATGGCGGGATCAACCACTGTTTTTTATCCCCATAGTTTGACATTAGGTTCGGCATCCAATCATTGTCCGTGACATCCAGTGAAACAAAATCAATGGTATCGTTATCCAGTTCAACATCAGAAAAGTAAGGCTGGGATAAGTCAGCTTCACCGTCATGATGATAATATTGGATGGCGACTTTACCCAACTGGTTGTTACTAAAGTGCACCCGTGGTTTCCCGAACGTCCATTGCTTAGGCTTTAACATATCCCGTATCAGAATGGGCGATGAATTCGCTAATAAAAACACGCTGTCGGTAACATCCAGCGAGCCTAAACCATGGTAAATACGAAAAATGGTGCCAGCAAAATCCTTGGAAAAAACAAATAAATTACGTTTAAAGCTTACCGGACCACGGTTACTCCCCGTGCCATCTCCCCCAACGCGAACACTGTGCTGCGTACCAATATGAACAAGCACATTATCTTCAACATAGCCATAAAGAGGTTCACTGTCATCATAGGCATCATAGCCAATTAATTCGATCAAATAACGGGACTGCTCATCGCTAGAGGTTTCCAGCCAGTTGTGCTCGATGCGGGTGATCTCAGCACGGGATTTAACGGCATTCCCCCGATTTCCATGAACAAAACTGTTTTCCAAGGTAAAAACACTACCGGGAAATCGATCACGATCCGTTGCGATGTATATGGCATGTCCCCAAGCGCGCCCTTCTACTTTCCCTCCCGAATCAACCACTTCACTGTTAGTTATGGTTAAGGAGCCGGAATTTTGGTCAGTGCCTAATACGCCATGATGGCAATCCCTGATTAATACGTCACGGATAACCGTATACGCCCCCTCATGACGTACACAGACATCACCATGTTCAATAATAAGGTTTTCTATATGCCAAAAGTATGAACCCGATAACCCGACGACCCAATCCCGTCGGCCTCCCCCTTTTCCAATTAAACGGGGCCGCTCCATTGCAGATTTCGCATCGCTTTTAATGGTAATAGGCGCATCCTTTGTACCCGAGATATTTTTCGCAATGAAGCCCTGATAAGTGGCACCTGACTCTAATAAAATAGTGTCGCCGGGATGAACTAAATCCAGCACGTCATCGACTTCACGGTAAATAGAATTCGGCCCAACTTTATAGGTTTGCTGACTTGGTGTAGAGGACGTATAAATACGCCAAATCAACAGATACTGCATACGTTTTAATTGTACCGCACTGGGATCTTCAAAGAGATTAACAATAACCCTTTGACCTTTGCGTTGTTTTGCCGGCGCCATAGCTCGTAATCGTATGCTATCGCCGTCTTTTATCTTCTGCCCATTGGCGACGACAAAGGGCTGCTCATTTAAGGACACCTCAACCCCTTTACTCTGTACAGTCAGATACGTATCTATACCGGAGAAAATCAAACACGATGAGACCAATGCTTCGTTTGGTTGAACCCCCACCGCACTGGGAAACGTAACTTGCTTACGTTTACCGTTAGCTCTTACCGAAATATCTTTTTTAGCGCACCCCTCTTGCACAATATCTTTTCCAAAAGTGAGAGAGGAAAACGTAAGAAACACCACTAACATTGAGCAAAGTAAAGGATTCATAGTATGGATTAACGCCCCCGAAGTTTTAATTTGATGGTACGCATAGGCTCTTTACGATGATCTAAAAATGGATATTTCGTTGTAAGTGCAGAGGCATAACATAATGCGTTATATTTGATGACGGAACTTGACGGCACAGTGCCCCAACCTTCAGGCAACGCATAGCCCTGCTGTTGCATAAAGGGGCCAAAGTTTTTCACTGCCGTGGCTTTCATTTTATCGCTGGTGTAATAGGCTTCAAAACTTTCTTTTTTGACCTTCGTTTTGTTACCTACAGGCAATGGACGCACCTGTTCCGCGCCCACGGTCTTAAGCATAGTGGAAAAATCCTCCTGAAGATTTTCAAAACGCATAACAAAATCATAGGAAAACCCAGGGATAAAATAAAAATTCATGTAGGTATAATTTAGGTATTTCCAGAAGTAGTCGTCAAAGGAGTAACCCGCTTTATTCACATCCATGAAGGCTTCAACCTGAGATTGATGACTCCAGCCACCATTTTCTTCCCAGTTTTGTGGATCGGAATACTCATGATGATCGGACATGTACTTGAAGTACTGGGCCAGGGTTTTGTCTAATGGGTTTCTAATCCCAATTACCTTTTTATACTTACGTTGCTGTGGTGTGGCGATCCTGAAAAATTTATCCAGTGAGTCATGTTTAGACAACACATGCTGACCGCCGTAATTTTCAACCAGCTCATTCGCGATGACGGTACAGGCCGTTTGTTTGTTCTGTATAAAAACAAACTTAAATTTGTCACAAACAATCACTTTACTTTTCTCCTAACTAAAGCACTTAACTCACTAATAAACTTGGCATTAACAAAATACAGGATCGTAAGATATATAAAGCCGCCTGCCGAAATTTGAGCAATAACAATGCCAATAGAGAAGAGATTCAATGTACCTAGCCATGTACCTAGCCAATAAACGCCCACAAACATTACCGCACCGGCTATAAAAGGCGCGGTAATATTTCGCCATTTATCTTTTAATGACAGACCAATAACCGCACAGGCTCGCGTCGTCGTGATGACATACGCTAAGGAATAGCCAACAAGCCAAGCTACGGCCATTCTCTCCGGTGTTGTACCAATAAAATAAAAACACGGAATAAGAATAACCAGTGTTATAAACATATTGGAGATCATAATGTTGAGATTACCCGATGATTTCAGCAAAGGAGAAAACATCTCAAACCCCGAACGCAATGGCATGGATAGGCAGTACAGCATGATTACCGTACCGGCTGCTTGCCATTTTTCACCAAAGATAAGTGGAACGGCATGAATCGCACAGGCGGCAATCCCCCAAAATACCGGTATGAATAAAAGATAGGCCATCCTTTGGGACTTTTGGAAATAACGACGCTGCCGTTCAGGATCATCTTGAATTTTGGCATACGCAGGAAACGCGACTTGCCGAATCAAGGGCATCACTTTGGATGCTGGGATCATGGCAACAACGATAGCAAACTGATAGATACCCACCTCGTAGCTGGACATCACAATACCGGCAATGGCGATATCAATATTACTGGTTAAATGAGCCAGTATCCCAAAGAAGGATGCCTTTTTAGCAAACGTCACCATGTCTCTAATCGACGACGTTATTCGTGCTGGCCAAACCCAGGTGCGCTCGTTAGTTAAATAGCCTATCTGTTTTAGCGTGCTTGCCACTAAGTTTCCCACCACAATAGACCAAAAGCCAAAATCCATATAGGCCATGGATACCGTGGTCAAGGAACCCACCGACTCACTGAATGCATCAATCAAGGACAACTGCTTAAAGCGCATATCCCGATTCAATTGGGTCTGCTGCATAATACCAATGAGTACAATCAGGAAGTTAAACGATGTGATCTGCAATACCGCTTCTATTGCCGGGTTGTCATAAAAAGACGCAATAAAGGGGGCGCTCAGTTGCATAAGGGCAAAAAACAACAGGTGAGCGATAATCATAAAAGAGAAAAACTGAGACTGTTTCTCCACCGTAAGGTTAGGCTCGCGAATCAAAGAAGACGTGATGCCGCCTGTACTCACAGACCAGAGTAATGCCGAGAAAAAGGACCCCAAAGCGATAATCGTATAGTCTTCAGGAAAAAGCAGCCTTAGGGTAAAAATGGTGGTTATCCAGCGGATAGATTGACCAATGATTTTACCGATAGCGACCCATTTTAAAGAATAAATGACCTCATCGCGCACGATTAAATCTCCGGCTTAATATTCAGTAACTTGCGCACAAATTCTTCCGTTTTTTTCAGCGGTAAACCCACTTTCCACCAAAGGGAGCGATAGGAACGAAAAAATAAATGACGATAAAAGACTTCCGATTTTTTAATGTCTTTAATGTGCTCTTTAAGTACCGAAGATAAGCCATCACAATGTTGATTATATTGCTCTACCAGACTGTTTGGTAAATCCCCAACTTTTGAAACCTGATTGAATACCGATTCACTTAACGTACCCAAAGGGGTTTGACTCACTTGTAGATTATTTTGCTTACGTAACCGGGTATCAATAAAAGCGGATTTAATGGTCGTATCAATGGGTATGTCCACATGGCTGTATATTTTTTTTACTTGTTCTTGAGGCGATGTCATTAAATCATCAAAAGTAATCACGATACGGTTGTCGGGTGTGGTATTCATCAAACTAGACAGGGTGTAATTCAACCATAGCATTAGGGATTTATCCGTTGAAAATTGATCCCGCTTTGCCAAAGACCCCACCACTTCAGCGGGATGACGTAACATAACAACATAAGTGGGTTCTACCTCCACTTGTGCTAATACTTTCTGCCAAAAAGGTAATAACAGTGAGGTTCTGGGATCTTTCATCCCCCACGCAGCATGTTTGCCGTATTCTCGCTGGATTAACGAGACTGCCTTTGGCAACCATTTATCCAGCTTTTCCCATTCACATTCTCTATGGGCGGATGCCAGGGGATCATCCCAAGACCAGCCCAATTCATCAAACAACCGTTCGTTGAAACGTACCAAGGCCGAATTTTCAAAAAAGCCTTTTTCATTCACACCTTTTTGCGGGCCATACAAGTCATCCCCCATAAAGACGCCCTGCTCTGACAACGAACCGGACACCGCTGAGGTGCCGCTTCGGTGCATCCCAATGATAATGAGTGCTTTGCTTTTCACTGCCGCTCCTATGAAATGATGGCTTTACGCAGACGTTTTAGTTGGACAATAAAAGCGGGCGGTATCACATAAAGAAGCATTCCCCACATGAGCCAATCCAAACGTAATTTATTGGTTTTCCACGCTGACAAAAAACACTTACCGGCGCTGCGAGTCTCATTGCGATAAAGGAAGTTATTCCCGTAGTGTAAATACACCTTTTGTAACCCCGTTTCCAACAAATCGATTTCATCACGCCCCATATCCGGCAATGCCGCCAGCGTTTGCATACAATACACATCGGCATCCAGCATTTTCTGGTTATCTAAGGAATAATTATCACCGTGAATAACATAGGTAGCGAGGGGCTTTTTCACTACCGCAAACTCACATAACCTGGATACACGCATCCATACGAAACGATCATCAACCCCTTGCAGTTGTCTGTCGGCGTTAAAATAACCAATTTGCTCAATGAGTGATTTACGTAACACCACCGTACAACAGGTAATAAAGTTCTTCTTACTTAGGGCGGCGAAACAACGTCCCTCATGGGCCGGCAGTATTTGCTGGCGATGTCCACGGGTATTCACCGCTTCGGTGCCGGTATAGACAAGTCCGATGGCGGGATTACTAAAATGAGGCATTTGCTGGGCCAATTTATCAGCATGCCAAATATCATCCTGATCACAAAAGGCGATAAACGAGCCACTGGCCGCTTTAATCCCCGTATTCCTAGCCGCAGCGACGCCACCATTTTCCTGATGAATAACCTTGAGTCTTGGTTCAGTCTCAAAGGGCTGAATATGACTATCTAAAGGTTCCGGTGAACCGTCATTAACCACGATGACTTCGATGTCGGTATAGGTCTGGGCGAACAAGGCAGCGAGGGTTTGCCCCACTGTTTTTCCCCCATTATAAAACGGTACAATGACACTGACTTTCTGTTGCATACTCATCTTATTGCTATAGTCCAAGTAGAACGATAATTATTACGTACAATATCGGAAGGGAAATAAACGCCCCCAGTGCACACTTGAAGAAACTAGGCCCAGATATACTGGGTTTTAAATCAGGGTGTATTCGACTGACTCTGATATAACAGGCTGCACACAATGCGGCGAAAATATAGAAAAAGAGAATATAAGTACGACTGATGAAAAAGGCAGTGGTACAAAAGCCTATCATTGAAATAGTAAGATAAACTGCCGACGCTTGCTCTTTTAAGAATAAGGCTTTGTTCGTTGCACGCTGCGCATCCAATTTTCTTATCCGAATAAGCATGACGAACATAATAAAGATAAAGGTCATCCACAGCGTGTAGCCCGCGGTTCCAAGCTCGGCAAAGGTCAATACGTAGGAATTATGTGCCGTTTTATTGTGATAAATGACAAATTGTTCTTTCCCCACACCAAACAAGGGCCGGTATTTGAACATTTGTACCCCTTGATACCAGGCTTCGAGTCGGGAATTAGCACTTTCATCGTCCGTTGATATCGCACGAAATTTTGACATCACAAAAATAGCCACCGGGGACGCCAGTGATGTCAAAACAATGGTCTTAACTTTGCCATATCGAAGATAGAAAAAAGCAATAAATACAACAAATATGCCCACTAATGAGCCTCGACTACCGGTCCAGTAAATTCCCGCTAAATATGCCGCAACACAAGATAGATACACCAATTTCATGATTTTACTTTTCGCTTGTGTCATGAAGTAAGCGGCAAGCGGTACATTCATGATCAAAAACATCCCCATATCATTGGGATCATTGAAGATACCGATATACCGAGCTTGCAGGGCGTCGCCCCGAGGCATTGCGGCTTCTGCCCAACCGATTCCCAGCGGATTGGAAATTTGCGACCAGGCCTGCTGCACCATCACTAAGGATGCTGCCATGCTAACGAACAAGATCCATCGATGCCGAGCATAGGTTTGCAAAAAGCCAAGATACAATAAGAAGGGTAAAAAGTTCGATACAAAGGAATCTTGCATCACATAGGCATTGGCGAAAAATCGAAATGCCCGAAATTCGGAGAGCACAACCACGAAAAACATGCCCAATAACAAGGAGCACTGTACATTCCAGATTTTCGGAGAAAGGGAGACGAGGTAACTGATAGACGCCAGAACGATAAAAATTCTTAACAAAGGAAAGTTTAATTCAAATATCGGCCATTCGTGAGGGCGCACAAAAACCAACACCGTATAAATAAATAGGAAAAAGAATCCCATAGAACAGGTGGCTTTAAATTCCTCGGCCGGTTGCACGATCTTATCCCTCTGATCAGAGACGATGGCTTGGTTGTTCATTTCCTATTCCTGTAAAAACGGGCAATCACTTTTTGTATTAAAACCACCATCATTTCCCTGTATTTTCGTACTATTGAAGGATAGACCGTTATTTTAAATAGCGGCTCTTCATGGGTTGTTAAACGCGTTTTATAGGTATAGTCCGGCTTACTGCCAAGAAAATCATATTCATCCAGACCTTCACTTAGTGCGAACTGGGCCTGCACAAGATGCATGATACTACCGGCAGATACGTTAGGTTTAAATTCTTCATTAATACCGTTTTGATAAAAAAACATACTTTTATCATTGGTAAACCCGTAAAAAACCGCAATGACGTCGTCAGATACCGCCAGTTGCGTTAGCGCTAAGCGCCCATTTTCCCATAAACGGGGAATTAAATACTGATGAAAAGCCATAAAATCCGGATCATCAAAAATGGTTTGGGTTTGCTTTTTTTGCCAACGACGCCGATGAAGTGTAACCAATGTCTGAAACATGGCCATAGCCTGGGGCAAATTTTCAGGTCGTACAACCGTCGCGCCATCTTGTTTTAAGAAAGTATTGTAATAGCGGGTGGCTTTTTTTCTTAATTTAGATTTGGCTAGTGGTGGATTGTGTAAAGGAATGAAGTAACGACGCAGGTGACTTTGCTGGAGCAATCGCCCTTTGGGTACCGCCCCTTCCAGCCAACGTTTAAGCTGCGCATTTTGGCGTATGTTTGGGATAAACAAGGTTTTGTTAAAAGCGTCAATCACCGTTAGTAGGGCGTGCTTGATATCAGCCACATAAGCCCCATCGAGCAAGATATCGAGATACTCGGAACAAACTTCGCTTTTTTCTGGTTCCCCGGTACCCAGAAAATACAGATGACGCGGCTTGGCCACGGGGCAATACAAAGGAAGCAAAGCAACAAGCTTGTGTTGATCCCAGACACAATACACCGACAAATCCCTTATGTGGCGTTTAAAAACCTCACACCAAGTGAGCAACCAAGCACTACTTAAGAAGACCTGGCCGTTTTCGGCCCGGTCGTAAAGCGCATCCCAATCACGTTGTAGCGCCTGCAATTCATCACGGGACGTAATGCGAGAAATACGCACGTTTACCACACTCGTGCGGCGGTATTCCAAGATGCTTTTTCAGCATCACAGTTTCCATTGCACTGAATATGTGTCCAATCCAAGCCAGATTCCCGAATATTCATAAACGCATTTTCTAAACGTAACTTTTTCATCTCAACCACACTCGGCGTGGTTTCGCCATTAATAAAAAAGCGCCAGGCAAAAAAGTGGTGTTGTCCTTTATATACGGTGGTTACCGTATTCCAGCCCTGCTGTGTAGACCGACTAAGTACTTTCCAGTGTTCAGGGAAATAGCGAACCTGATATTGGGTGGGCTTGCCATCAATATCAGAACCGTTAAACACCACTTTCCCTTTGTCCACATAACCCCTACCCAGTTGGGCACGTGTTACACATTCATAAGCAGGGTAAGGCAGCAACGGAGCCACGTCACCGAGACTGTCAAAGGATGCACATTGGGCCTGTGGCATCTGGGGGGAAGAAAAAAGCGATAACGAAAGGGCCGATGAGGAAAGCAACACGAGTAAAGCGGCCCCGATGAGTGTTTTTGACTGAGTATGAAGCCGAGTCCCCATAGTAGGCGCTGCGTCTTCCATGGGATCCGAAGGTTCTTTTTTCGCCAGTTTTTCACCATACCAAAATAGAATAATCACAAAGGGCGCGTAGATATACCAGCCAAAATTATTGTGATCACGCATTAAGTCACTTTGCATGTTGGAAAAATGACCAATCAACACTAAGGCAGCAATGCGTAACCAATTGGTGATCAGGGCGCCAATGATGGCTAGCAGCATAAACTTCACAATAGACGATGACCGGCGCAAATTCAGAAACACAAAAAGACTTCCTATTGCCAAGGACACCAGAAAATAGCGCAAGCCACTACACCCGCCGGCAATAATGAAGGTGCCTTCGGGAATCATCACGGAGGTATTTTCCACATACGTTGGTATACCGGTTAATGCCATGATATTCATTACAGAAAATACAGAAAGGTGCTGTAGCGCAGTCTGTAATGTGCCCCACAATGGATACATAAAGAGTAAAAATGCTACCGTGTAGGCAAGCCCCCAGGAAAAGCGAAACACCATCCAATAGAGATTGGCCAGTATGGCTAACGACAAGCCCCAAATCAGCAAACTAATCTGTGAGGCCAGCGCAACAAAATACAACACACATAGGATTACGCTGCAAACAATCGCAGGAACGTAGAGGCGATCCCGCGGGATGAGCTGGCCCGTTTTAGCCAGTACATAAATAAGATAGATGAAAATAAATGGGATCAGGTAGGCATGAGAATAGGTGCCATCATCAAAACCATGTCGCCACAAGGTCACCATAACCGGGGTGTTAAATAGTGCCCATACAACACCGAGTAGCACGGAAACCCAAAACAGATTCCGTGCCGGGTGTGTGGAAAAAAACGAGAAAAAACCGTCCTTACTTTGCATTAACTGCTTCCTATTGCTATCCCTACTTCCCTGATGACAAAAAATATCGTGGGGAACTAACGCCCTTTGCCAAACAAGACTATTTCAACGGTTCGGATAAGAATTAAAATATCCAACAGTAAACTTTGATGCTTGACATAGTAAAGATCAAATTTGAGTTTTTCCATAGAGTCTTCGACGCTTGCACCATAGGGATAGTTAAGCTGCGCCCAACCGGCTAAACCGGGCTTCACATTGTGGCGCTGATTGTAATAAGGCACCTCCCGAACTAGCTTTTCCACAAACTCGGGTCTTTCAGGACGTGGGCCGATAAATGCCATTTCGCCTTTAAAAACATTGATCAGCTGTGGGAGTTCGTCGATACGGTATTTACGGATAAAATGGCCGATACGGGTAACCCGATCATCATTCTTACTGGCCCATTTTGCACCATCTTTCTCCGCATCCGGACGCATACTTCTAAACTTAATGATTTTAAACAACTTACCATTAAGACCAACCCGCTCCTGCTTATAGAAAACTGAAGACCCGGTTCTGCGTCCGTCATCCAACCAAATAATAAATGCCGTCATGAGCATAAATGGCCATGCGAATAACAAAATAAAGGTGGCAAGGAATGCGTTCAATAAGTAGTCGAGGGCATCACGAAGGTAATTCTGGCTATGAAAACCGTTTGAGTAGATCACCCAACTGGGATACATAAGGTTAACCACAATTTGCCCGGTTTCCCGCTCCATAAAATCAAGCAGGTCTGTCACTTCAATGCCCCGTAAGCGACATTCAAATAACACATCAATGGGCAGTGTTCCCCGACGTTGGTCACAAGCAATAACAATTTCTTCAATTTCATTTTCAGCAATAAACTGCTGAAAATTTTCATCAACCTTAACGTGGATGATTTTTTCTCTTTTTATCCCATCTTCTCGGTTATCACCAGGTATAGGAACAAATCCCAATAGATCAAACCCAATACGGTCAACATCACGACGCATACGTTTTTCGATAATCGAGGCTCGTTCGCCGGCACCTAACACCAGAATGCGTACCTTGCCTAAACCCAGCAAGCCAAGACGGTTGGTAAAATACCGAAAGATAACCAGCATGATAATGGTACTGGACACAGCGGCGGGTAGGAAATAAGAGTGCATGACAAGTTCATCAAATAAGGCGCGACTTATCACTTCAACCAGAAAATAACTTAGCCCAACACTGACAAAGATACGTCTTATGATACCGCGGAAAGTTTCACGAAGTTTGGCTTCGTACAACCCCACAGACAACGAACACAGAAGAATACAAACAGTCAATAATCCTACATTGACCACTAGTTTTTCGATTGTTACTGGATTACTCAAGCCTATTTGGACCAGAATAAACTGCGTGATATAGCCCATATAGGCAATGAGTAACGCTTCGGTTACTACAAGTATATTGGAACGTTTACTCTGATTGTGCTTATTTATCGCCACCCTTGGCCCCCTGAAACTGCAACATCTTTGTTCATGATAAAGGTTATTATTGTAATAGACTATACAAGATGTTGGCATTATAGTGCTATTTGCCGTAGGGTAAATTACATTAAGGCAGAAAATTGATTATAACGAGTGTAGGATGAACTCTCATGTATTGGTCTAAACACATATTAAGTTTGACGGTTGTCGGCGCTATGACAGCCCTATCTGGATGCACAAGCCACTCAACGTTGCCGGAGGCAACAGCTCACCCATCAATGACAACAAATGTAAATGACTACCAATACCTTATTGGGCCTGGTGATTCATTGACGATTTTTGTCTGGCGTAACCCTGAAATATCTGGTCAATTTATTGTTCGTCCAGATGGAAAAGTGACGACGTCGTTGGTTGAAGATGTGGACGTCGCCGGAAAAACCCCTTCAATGCTTGCACGAGAATTGGAAGAAAAACTGTCTACCTTTATCAATAATCCTCGGGTTACGGTAAGTGTAAATAACTTTTCTGGGCCTTTAAGTGAACAGGTTCGCGTGATTGGCGAAGCGGCCAACCCTCGTGCGATTAGCTATTCTGAAAATATGACGCTACTGGATGTCATGATTGCTGTGGGCGGCTTAACGGAATTTGCTGACGGTAATGATGCTAAGTTGGTTCGGGTGGTTGATGGAAAACAAACCACTTATGATGTCAATATTGATGATTTGATTCGCGATGGCGACATTTCTAAAAATATCGATATTTTACCGGGAGATATCGTTATCATCCCTGAAGCTTGGTTCTAGTAGTACAGGTAGTTGGAACAATAAATGCAGGAATTACAGCGCACCCTCGGTCAGCTGAATGACTACTTAAAGGGAATTTGGGTTAAAAAGCGTTTAATTATGGTGTGTACCTGGATACTTTGTCCAATTGGTTTCGCCTATGTCGCTATTTTGCCCGATATTTATCGCTCGCAGGCCGTGGTGTTTGTCGATACCCGATCGGTTCTCCAACCTCTCTTAAAAGGGCTTGCCATCCAATCGAATCCTGATCAGGAAATTCAGATGATGGCAAAAACCCTGCTAAGCAGGTCGAACGTAGAGACCATCGCCAGGGAAAGTGACTTAGATTTAACCACCACCAGTGACGAGGAATTCGATAATCTTATCGATACCCTGTCACGTCAGATCCAATTACGCTCTACGGGTCGTGACAACATTTTTACCATTTCCTATGAAAATAAAAACGCCGCCATGGCACAAACCGTTGTTCAGGAAACCCTGAACCTGTTTGTGGAAGGAGCGTTAGGGAATAACCGGCGAGATACGGATACGGCCAACCGTTTTCTAGATGAACAGATTGCAGAATATGAATCCCGTTTATCCGAAGCCGAACAGCGCTTGGCTGATTTTAAACGTCAATATAGTAACATCTTGCCCTTGCAAGGCACCTTCTATACCACGTTGCAAACGCTAAACAACGATTTACAAGCCACACGTTTGCTTATAAAGCAAACCAACCAGCAAGTCGACTCATTAAAAAACCAGCTTTCCAGGGCTAAGAAAACCGGTGATAGTTTTGGTGTAACCAATGAAAGCGAGTCGGTTTTGCGTACTCGTTATGATGAGCGCATTAAAGCGTTAGAAGAACAACTCGATAGCCTTAAGCTAAGGTTTACCGAACAACACCCGGATGTCATAGAGACTAAGGCGCTGCTAGCCAGTTTAGAAAAAGCCCGTAAGAAAGAAATCGACGAATTCCTTAACGATAGCGCTGGGGAAGAGAATGATGATGTCCCCATGAGTGATCTTAATCAGGAAATCAAACTGGAGATCAGTCGTCATCAAAGTTCTGTTGCGGCCTTAAAGGTAAAAGAGCAGGACTTACAACGACGTATTAAAGAATTAGAGTCCAAAATTGACTTGGTTCCTCAAATTGAAGCGGAATCCGCATCGTTAAACCGTGACTATGACATTACCAAGAAAAAATACGAAGAATTACTCTCTCGTCGTGAATCCGCCGACCTATCCCGTCGTGCCGATGTCTCTGCTGAAGAACTTCAATTCCGTATTATTGAGCCACCATTAGAGCCAAATACACCGTCTGGTCCTTATCGGATAGTGTTCTATACTATGGTTCTGTTCCTTAGTTTTGGCATAGGAACCGGGCTGGCGTTCTTGGTCAGTCAGTTCTCGCCATTGTTGATACGCGCTTCACAATTACAACAAGTAACGGATTATCCAGTATGGGGCACAGTGACACACCTACATATTGATAAAATAAAGAAATCAAACCGAATGCGCATGGGAGTCTTCCTCTTATCGTCAGGCACCTTGGTCGTTATATATGGTGTATTAGTTGGCGCTGAATTGCTTAATATTGATTTACTGCGAGGTGCTTTCTAATGAGCAGTACTATTGAAAAGGCGTTGCAGCGTCAGCGTGAAGCGCAACAAAAACAAAAAGCTTTAGACAATGAAACCCAGTCTGACACCGTGGCACCGAAAAATGCCTCGGCCAAGGCTGCGCGAAAAAGCGCCGCGCCTTCAGCCCGGGGACCAAATTCTGAACTTACGCCCTTTAATATCAATATTGAACGACTGGAAAGCAATGGACATATTTCCATATCCGGTCTGCGTAGACAAATTAACGAAGAATATCGTGAAATTAAACGCAAACTATTGAATAACGCATTTGGGCAACTCTCGTCCACATTGAACAACAGTAATATCATCATGGTCACCAGTGGTCGTCCTTCGGAAGGTAAAACCTTTACGGCCTGTAATCTGGCATTAAGTATTGCCGCAGAACAAGATAAAACGGTTCTGCTGGTAGATGCGGATGTGCTAAAGCCCAATGTACTAAACACGTTAGGGTTAGAGCGACGCAAAGGGCTTATGGAATATCTCACCGGAGAGGTTGAAGACATCTCTGATGTACTCTACCCCACCAATGTGGATAAACTAAAAATTATTCCAGCGGGTCGTTCTCATCATCTGACCACCGAGTATTTGGCGAGTGAAAAAATGGCAGACACGGTAAACGAGTTTGCCAATCGATACCCCGACCGTATCGTAATTTTTGATACGCCCCCCCTTATCGGTATTACAGAAACGGCTGTATTGGCGAACTTTGCAGGTCAGGCTGTGGTTGTTGTTGAAGAAGGGAAATCCAAAATCAATGACATTCGACACGCTGTAGAGAGATTAAACCCCAATATGGCCATTGGCTTTGTGGTTAACAAATCAGTCAACAGCGATCCGGAAGGAACCGGCTACTATGGTTATTACTACTCGGAAAGGCAAGAGTCTTAGTATGCAACTACCTACTGGCAAAAATAAACATTGGCTAGTGACACTATCGCCCCTTGCATTGGCGATAGTGTCCCAGTTAGGCGTTGCCAAAGGGCTAGATGTCTCTGCATCTATAGAAGGATCGACGTTGTTACAAAACCGTCATTCTGAAGTGATAGATGAAGAATTAGTAACCTATTCATTAACGCCGGAAATTGTGGCACTACTGAATACTCGAACCATCTCTGGTCGTCTGGTAGGGAATGTTACCCACCTAGATCGAGATGCCGATGATGCATCACGAAAAGATACCTTTGCGGAATATAGTTACGATTTAAACTGGCAAGCTATCGATAACGTTTTACGTTTTCAAACCCAAGGAACCCAACGTTATATTGATAGTTCTGGCAGTGACTTTTTGGTGTCAGATTATTTTCTTAATGCAGATTCTCTGGCCAAAGTACAAACCCAAAGTTACGCAAGTTACTTTACCCTACCCCAAGGGGATTGGGTGACAGGTACGGCCTCGTTAACCTATTCTAAAACCGAAGGTTCGGAAAACGAATACCGCAGCACAGCGTCGGTTAATAGTGATGCGATTACAGGTACGATGTTGTTTACCAGCGGAGATGATGCCAACGATTATTTCTGGATGATTCAGGGTAATTATCAGGATTTGGAACGCGATGAATCCTCCTCCAATGGCGACTACAGCAGCGAATATGTCAATGGCTACGTTGATACGGTGCTCAATAGGCCTTGGGCGGTGCGCGTTACCGCTACATACGATGCGAATGACTTAGCCGATAGCAGCGGTGAGTTTTCCAATGATCGCGATTTCAAAAGCTATGGTTTAGGGTTAACCTATCGCCTAGGTGATGATCGCTATATTTCAATTACCGCCAATAAAATAGAGTCCGATGTAGCCGCTGACGATGGCGACACCTTTGTTGGTTTGGATGCCCAATGGGCAATCACGCCACGTACCAGTGTCCAAGCGTCTTATGGTCATCGATTTTACGGTAAGTCAGCCAGTGCCAGTATAACTTATAACTCCCGTAAAGTACGCGGTCTGGTGAGCTATACAGAGCAGGTCACCTCTTATTCGGCCTTGGCAGCAACGGCCGAAACCCTTGGTATCTTTGTTTGCCCTACGGGTAGCTTCACTGCGGATTCCTGCTACCTAGCCAGTTCACTGGACTACACGCCGGCGGATGATGAACAGTTAATACAAATCATCTCCACAGGACTGGAACTATCTAACGCCATCATCCTAAGAAAATCCGGTGTGGCTCAGTTTGGATTACAAGGTCGACACACAACCCTCACATTCAACCTGCAATATGCTAACGATGACTACCTTGAATTGGATCGTCAACGGGAAACCTATGCGGCGAGTATTAGCGGCAGTTATGAACTGAGCCGTTATTCCAACCTGTTAAGCTCAATTCAGTATGGGCACATTGATCAAACCGGTACATCCACCACCGAAGGTGATAACGAGCAATGGTCCAGTACCATCGGTTACAAGCGGAAATTTGGTCAATACCTTTCAGGAGATGTTGAGCTCGGTTATATACGTCGTTCCGGTACATTAAATACCACGGTGTACGGCACAAGTTATGACGAGCGTCGGATCACCTTCTCGCTCAAATACGACTTCAAATAAAAAAAGCCGCTTATATAAGCGGCTTTTTTGTTAAATTCATTGTACTTTTACCAAACATGGCAAAACTGCAAATTATTCCCCGTCTTCTTTTAATCTAACGTAGGTTTTATATTTCTTTTTAAGCATTTTATCGATGTATTGCGTCAGCTTTACTTTATGGGCAATGGCATCATCAAGGGCATCCACCAGTTCCGCCAACATGGCTTTGTAATACTCCGCATCCTGCACTTCATTACCATTGGGCGTAATTAATTTTTTATGCGGCCCTTTACCCTTTATTTGTGCCATGACTTCATCGAGATCGATCTCATCCTCATCGTCGTCATCGTCATCCGCTAAATCACTGTCTGTGAAAGACGGTGAATCAGGCACAAACATTTCTTCGCGCACCTCATCGATAACCGTATTCACCGCGGTTTCATCAAGCACATCTAACTCTTCTAAGAAGCCGAAAAGTAAAATTCGGTCCATCAATGTATTGATTTTACGAGGAACGCCTCGAGTAAACTGATGAATACGAGCAAAGGCTTCGTCAGAAAACAGGGCATTTCCATTCCAGCCCGCATGCTCCATCCGGTATTCAATATAACGTTTGGTTTCTTCTTCCACCAACGGAGCAAGGTGACAGGAGGCAACAATACGCTGCCTAAACTGTTCCATGTTAGGGGCACGAAGTATGGGTTGAAGTTCTTCTTGGCCTAACAAAAAGCTTTGTAGCAGTGGTTTACCATTTTCCTGGAAATTCGATAGCATCCGCAGTTCTTCGATGGTTTCAAGAGGCAAATTTTGCGCCTCGTCCACCAAGAGCAACGCCCGTTGTCCTTGCTTGCTTAGCGCAAACAAAAAGCCTTCCAGTTCTTTTAAAATATCAGCTTTCGTTAGCCCTGCCACATTGATGCCGAACTTAGAGGACACCATTTTAACCAGTTCATCCGGCGTAAGCTTCGGGGTAACAATTTGGGCGGCAACAATATCATCTTCTATTTCAGACAATAAACTATTGGCAATGGTCGTTTTACCCGTACCAATATCACCGGTAATGACGATAAAACCTTCAGCTTGGGATAACCCATATTGCAGATACGACATTGCTCTTTTATGCCATTTACTGGCAAAGAAAAATGCCGGATCAGGTGTTAGCTGAAACGGCTTTGAATCGAGTCCATAAAAACTTTCGTACATGAAAAATACCGCTGATCCTAGAAAACACTGCTCACATTGAACTTAAGGGTATCCTAAAGCCCCCCTGTTCGCCATGATTCTATCTATTTAGGATAGAATATACCTTAGTAACCCTTTATTCACCGACTATCTGGCGAATAATACCTGTGGTGGAAACACCTTCTTCAAAATGCAAAACACGCACCTCGCCGCCGTTTTCCATCACTTCTTTTCCGCCGGCAATCTCTTCCACTTTATAATCTCCCCCTTTTACCAAGACATCAGGTAACAGGGTTGCGATTAACCGTTGAGGCGTATCTTCTGAAAAGGGGACAACCCAGTCTACCGCCCCTAACCCCGCCAGAACGGCCATTCTGCGGCTAACATTATTGATCGGACGTCCGGGGCCTTTTAAACGGGTAACCGAATCATCATCATTGACTGCAACAATTAATCGGTCACCCAGTTTTGCCGCCGCTTGGAGATAACTCACATGGCCGGCATGTAATATATCAAAACACCCATTGGTCATGACAATACGTTCATTTCGGCGATGGGCCTGCTGCATGGCTTCTGCTAACTGCGCTTCAGTCATAACGCCACCATCTAAATGGGTAGATTGTTCCGATAATGCCACCGCCAATTCCGTTGTACTTACTGTGGAAGTTCCTAATTTCCCCACCACAATACTGGCGGCAATATTGGCCAGCACGCAAGCTTCCTTAAGTGAAAGGCCGGCGGCCATAGAGACAGCTAACGCAGATACCACGGTATCGCCAGCACCAGTAACATCATAGACTTCCTTAGCTTTTGCCGGTAAATGATAGGCTGAATTGCCATCTTCATACAGGGTCATGCCTTGTTCAGAACGGGTCAGTAATGGGGCCGATGGGTTTCAATCCCGTCGCAGTCTCTGGGCCTGCTCACGATGCTCAGGTTCTTCTTTCGCGCTGACTTTTACCAACGACAGTGCGTCGCGATGGGGCGTGATGAGCGTTGCCCCGGCATAACGAGTAAAATCATGGCCTTTAGGATCGATAATAACCGGCTTTCCTGCCGCCCGGGCCGCCTCAATAAGGAGTTGAACATGGGACAGGCACCCTTTTGCATAATCGGATAGCACCACCAGATCATGGGAGGATAAGGCCTGCTTAAAAGCCGCTAGTAATTCAGCTTTATCCATATCGGCGTAGCTTTTTTCAAAATCGAGGCGTAACAGTTGTTGATTGCGGCTCATCACCCGTAATTTGGTAATGGTGTCCCGCTGTGGACAACGAATGAGGTGGGGCTCAATCGCATAAGATGACAAACGTTCTGCAAGGATATGACCGTTCTCATCATCCCCACATAACCCCAGTAGTGTCACCTTTGCCCCTAAGGTAGCCGCATTTATGGCCACATTCGCTGCACCACCTGGGCGATCTTCGGTATCCTGCACGTTCACCACTGGCACCGGTGCTTCAGGTGAGATCCTCGACGTCCCGCCCGACCAATAGCGGTCTAACATGATGTCGCCAACGATTAGAATGTGGGTTTGACTGAAATCTGGTAAAATCATAGTTTCATTAACTGATAAAAACGTTGCGCAAGAGTATACCAGTGAAGAAGGAAAAAGAGCAGACGGGGCAGACAACCTGGTATATTTATATGGTAGAAAACCGCTATCAGCAACTGTATACCGGAATAACAACGGATATAAAC
>NZ_JBAHZB010000060.1:9191-21605 GCF_036697315.1 Alteromonas sp. 14N.309.X.WAT.G.H12 | reverse complement strand
GGCCGGGCACATCCCAGTTTGCTCGACGGTATTATGGTGCCTTATTATGGTGTTGATACGCCGTTAAAACAGGTGGCTAACGTGGTGGCTGAAGACAGCCGTACATTAGCGCTGACTGTGTTTGATAAAAGTGCGATTCAGGCGGTAGAGAAAGCCATTATGCAGTCTGATCTTGGCCTTAATCCCATGAGTGCCGGTGCCTCCATTCGTATCCCGTTACCTCCACTTACTGAAGAACGTCGTAAAGATCTGATTCGTGTGGTTAGGAATGAAGCCGAGGGTGGACGGGTGGCTATCCGTAACATCCGTCGCGATGCCAACAGTGATGTAAAAGAGTTACTTAAAGAAAAAGAAATCAGTGAAGACGAAAGTCGGGCGGCAGAAGAAAATATTCAGACGCTAACCAATGACTTTATAAAAAAAGTGGATGCCATGTTGGCAGACAAAGAAAAAGAACTGATGGAAGTTTAAGTAGATACTATGTTAGGAAAGCGGTCTAGCGCAGCGCCCGCAAAGACTGACGGCCCCGAGGATATTCAGGGGCCGCAGCACGTTGCTATTATTATGGATGGTAACGGTCGATGGGCACAGAAAAAAGGTAAAATTCGAACTTTTGGTCACAAAGCAGGTGTTGAGTCTGTGCGTGCCGTAGTGCGATTTGCCAGAAAAAACAGTATTAAATCGCTGACCTTATTTGCTTTTTCCAGTGAAAATTGGAAACGGCCTGAAGAAGAAGTGTCAGTATTGATGGAATTGTTTAATCTTGTTTTAAACAACGAAGCCAAACGTCTGCACAAAAACGGTGTGCGGTTAAAAGTGATTGGCGATGTGTCTGCCTTTGACGACAAATTAAAGCAAAAAATCCGCAAAGCAGAGGTCATGACCGCCGAGAATTCAGATCTTGTACTCAATATTGCAGCAAATTATGGTGGACGATGGGATATCGTCAATGCCGCCCAGCAATTAATGCAAGATGTCACAGCCGGTAAGCTTGGGGTTGATGAGATCAATGAAGCGACCTTCGATGAACGCATTTCAACGGCGGGCTTGCCCGAATTGGACTTGCTTATCCGAACGGGGGGCGAGCATCGCATCAGCAATTTCTTGTTGTGGCAAAGTGCTTATGCCGAGCTGTATTTTACCGATGTACTTTGGCCCGATTTCTCGGAAAGTGTCTTCCAGGATGCTGTTGATGATTTTAAACAGCGCCAGCGAAGATTTGGCCTCACAGGTGAACAAGTCAGCGTTTAATTAGCTGGACTTGCATTATATGACAGCCGAAGCTGCCAAAGGAGCACAACGCCTACTATGCTAAAACAACGAATAATAACAGCATTAATCTTGGCGCCACTGGCGCTAATCGCCATTTTATTTCTTCCTGTTTGGTGGTTCGAAATTGCAGTGGCAGGTGTCATTGGACTCGGGGCCTATGAATGGGCGAATATGTCAGGGGTGCCAGCTCGTCCTCGCAAAGCGGCTTTTGCCCTGTTGGTCTTTGCCATATGTTTTATCTTATCCAGTATTGTTGATACCCAAACCATTTGGAACCAAGGGAAATTACACGGCTTGTACCATTTCATCCTCGGATTATCTGTGCTGTGGTGGTTAGCATCCTTATTTATGATCATTGCCTACCCACGGTATTCTTCATTTTGGCGCAGCAATAACCTTATTCGTATGGGGTTTGGTCTACTGACCCTGGTTCCCACCTGGGTTGCCGTTATCAGCTTGCGTACTAGCCTTTATGATGTCGATGCCCTCTATGGGGCATCGTTAATCTTTTATGTGTTGGGCATTGTTTGGGCAGCCGATATTGGCGCCTTTTTTGTGGGGGTTAAGTTTGGTCGTCACAAGCTACGTCCCAATGTGTCGCCAGGTAAAACCTTTGAAGGCTTACTCGGTGGTGTAGGGGCGTCCTTTGCCATTATCGCCTTTGCCGCACTGCATTATCAGGTAGCAGCATCGCGTATTTGGCTTCATCTTCTTATTGGTGGTATTACCGTTGCTGTCTCTGCCCTTGGCGATCTCAATGAAAGCATGTTGAAACGCTGTGCTGGCATTAAAGATAGCGGTAAGTTACTCCCCGGACATGGTGGTGTGCTTGACCGTATTGACAGTCTTACCGCGGCCTTTCCTATTTTTGCTTTTTGCTACGTAACTTGGATGGCATGATGCAAACAATTACTGTGCTTGGTGCAACCGGCTCTATTGGTTGCAGTACAATCGATGTTATTTTGCGTCACCCCGATAAATATCGGGTGTTTGCCATTTCTGGTAATAAGCAAATCGACAAGCTAATGAAGCAGGCGAAACAATGTGCTGCCCGTTATGTGGTGCTCTCTGACGTTCACCAATACGATGATGCGGTGAAAAAAGCCGCAGAGTATCAGGTCGACTCGGAAATTTTATGCGGGCCAAAAGCACTGGAAGAAGTGTCCAGTGCGCCAGAAGTCACCACCGTCATGGCAGCGATAGTGGGCGCAGCAGGTTTGTTACCCACCTTGGCCGCGGTGCGCGCTGGTAAACGAGTATTGTTAGCAAACAAAGAAGCTTTGGTTATGTCTGGGGCGTTGTTTATAGAAGCTGCCAATCAGTCGGGCGCAAAAATACTTCCCATCGACAGTGAACACAACGCCATCTTTCAATGTTTGCCAGATAATTTTGTCTACGGTAACCTAGCGGCTTCGGGGATTAAGCAAATTTTGCTTACTGGCTCTGGTGGCCCGTTTAGAACCCGTGAACTCGATACATTTAATAGCATTACTGTGGACGAGGCCTGCGCCCATCCAAATTGGTCTATGGGGCGTAAAATTACCGTGGATTCCGCCACCATGATGAATAAAGGGCTGGAATTTATCGAGGCTTGCTGGCTGTTTGGCGCATCAGTGGATGATATAACCGTGGTGCTTCATCCCCAAAGTGTTATCCATTCAATGGTTCAATATAACGATGGCTCGGTGATTGCGCAGATGGGAAACCCGGATATGCGTACGCCCATTGCCTACGGTTTGTCTTGGCCTGAGCGTATTGAGGCCGGTGTTGCGCAATTGGATTTTGCAAAAATGCAATCCCTTTCCTTTGACTCGCCTTGCTATCAACGGTACCCAAACCTTAAATTGGCCATTGATGCGTGTGCGAGTGGGCAGGCGGCTACCACTAGGTTAAATGCGGCGAATGAAATTGCTGTAGCGAGTTTTCTAGCCGGTAAAATTGGTTTTAATGACATTACACGGGTTAACGAAGAAACACTTAATGGGATGGAACCTATGCAGGTTTCGTCACTCCAACAAATTCTAGAAGAAGACCGCAAAGCACGAGAAATTGCTGATGGTTTGGTAAGAGGTTTAATATAGTGTTGTCTTTTTTATGGAGCCTTGGGGCTTTCATTGTTGCCCTTGGGATCCTTGTTGCGGTACATGAATGGGGGCATTTTATTGTCGCCCGTATGTGCGGTGTGCATGTTGAACGTTTTTCTATCGGTTTTGGTAAACCCTTTTGGCGCCGCACCGATAAAAAAGGGACAGAGTTTGCCATCGCCGCCATTCCCCTTGGCGGCTATGTGCGAATGCTTGATGAACGTATTGACGATGTACCGGAATCGCGGCGTCATTTAGCCTTTAATAATAAGCCCGTACTTCAACGTATGGCCATTATTGCGGCAGGACCCGGTGTAAATTTTGTGTTTGCCGTGTTCGCTTTGTATATCATGTTCCTCATCGGCCAAAGTACTGTGAAGCCGGTGGTCGGCAGTATCGCACCGACAAGTATTGCCCAAGAGGCGCAGTTAAGTGCAGGTGAGGAAATTATCAATGTGGGCGGTCATGACACCCCCGATTGGGAATCCGTGAATTTAGAATTAGTGTCTGCCATTGGCCATCAGCGTGTTGATATGACCTTGAAAGATAGCCAAGGACGTGAGGTCACGCGGACACTTAATATTAAAGACTGGAACTTTGATCCGGAAAAGCAGTCTGCATTAGATAGTTTGGGAATAACGCCATTTAGGCCGGCAATAACATTGGATGTTGCCTATGTCGCCGAAGAGAGTCCAGCGGGCAAAGCTGGGATACAAGTCGGCGATACCTTGGTCGCGTTAAATCGTGAACCGATTGAAGATTGGATGGCATTAGTCGAAAAAATCAAGTCTATGCCGGGTGAGTCTGTGCAAATTACCGTAAAACGGAATGGACAGGAGCAGGTGATTAATGCCACTATCGCTCGCCGAGATACCCCGGAAGGGCAAAATGGTTTTCTAGGTGTGAGCCCTTTAGCCGAACCCTGGCCCGATGGTTATGTATTTACCCATCAGTATGGACCAGTTGATGCGCTGTTTAAGGCAGCGGATAAAACATGGCGGTTAACCGCTGTGAGTGTGGAAATGTTAGGTAAGCTGGTTACCGGTGAAGTGTCACTGAATAACCTTAGCGGGCCCATTTCCATTGCGCAAGGAGCGGGAACCAGTGCCGGTTATGGTTTCGCCTACTTTTTGAGTTTTCTTGCGTTGATCAGTGTGAGTTTAGGCATTATCAACCTGTTGCCAATACCGATGCTTGATGGTGGACACTTGTTGTTTTATGCCGTTGAGTGGTTAACCGGCAAGCCTGTCCCCGAGGCAATTCAGGAATGGGGATTTAAAATTGGTGGGGCACTGCTTTTCATGATGATGAGTATTGCCATTTTTAATGACATAAGTCGCATCACCTAGCTATGTGTGTCGACAGTTTTAATTAGAACAGCAAACGCGGCCAGGAATAAAAGAATAGATGAAGTTAAATCAGTTAGTAGCAGCCGGATTAATGGTTTCCAGTGCTAGCTTCGCCCATGCTGCAGCGTCTGACAGTGAATTCGTTGTTGAAGATATCAAAGTTGTTGGACTCCAGCGCGTGGCTCTTGGTGCCGCGCTGACTTATCTGCCAATACAAGTGGGTGATCGCCTCAATAGTTTCCGTATCACACAAGCCATTCGATCCCTGTACTCATCAACGCATTTTGAACGTGTTGAAGTATTACGAGACGGCAATACGCTGGTAGTCAAAGTGGCAGAACGCCCCACTATCAGTAATATCATTTTTGAAGGCAATGATGATATTAAAGACGAACAGTTGCAGGAAAGTCTGGATGGAAATGGTATTCGCGTTGGTGAGCCATTGGATAAAACCGTACTGACTTCCATCGAAAATGGGCTGAAAGACTTCTTCTATAGCATTGGTAAATACAATGCCGACGTCACCGCGATTGTGACGCCCTTGCCTCGAAATCGGGTCGATTTAAAATTGCTCTTCGAAGAAGGGGATGCCGCCGAAATTCAGCAAATTAACATTGTTGGGAATGAAATATTTTCCGATGAGGAGTTAATGGATGATATGGAGCTGCAATTCGATACCCCATGGTATGACTTTTTGTCAGAAACCCGGTATCAGCAGCAAACATTGCAAGGGGATATGGAAACCCTGCGTAACCATTATCTGGATAGAGGGTATTTGCGGTTTAATATCGATTCAACGCAGGTGTCAATGACCCCTGAAAAAGACGGTATTTATGTCGCGCTAAATATCACTGAAGGCGAACAGTACACCATCTCCGATGTGGAGCTAGTCGGTGATTTGCTAGGCAATGAAAAATATATCGAGCGGGTACTACCTCTTACCGTGGGTGAATTATACGACCAAGCTGAAGTGACCTACACGGAAGAATTTATCAGTAAATACCTTGGGCGCTTTGGTTATGCCTACCCTGAAGTGACCACCATCCCAGAAATCAACGACGAAGATAAAACCGTTAAATTAACCCTATCTGTTAATCCGGGTAAGCGTATTTATGTGCGCCGAATTAATTTCTCTGGTAACTCGGTCACCTCCGATAGTGTGTTACGACACAATGTGCGTCAAATGGAAGGAACTTGGTTGTCCAACTCATTACTTGAGTCATCCAAAGGCGCGTTGTCACGTTTAACCTATATGGAACAGGTAGAGTATGAAACAACACGTTTGCCTGGAAAAGAAGACCAGGTCGATGTGGACTTTACCGTTAAAGAACAGCCTTCCGGTTCCTTTAATGCCGGTATTGGTTATGGTGATAGTACCAAGTTAAGCTTACAAGCCGGTATTCAGCAAAATAACTTTCTTGGTACCGGTAAGCAGGTGGGCTTAAATTTGAGCACCGTGTCTTATCAGAAGTCTGCTCAGCTAACCTATAACGACCCGTATTTTACCATTGATGGTATCAGTTTAGGGGGAAGCTTAGGATACAGCGAATTTGACGGTTCATCCTTTAACGTTATTCAGTACAACTCTAAACGTTGGTCTCTTGGAGCCAATATTGGTTACCCCATTAATGAGTTTAACCGGATCAACTTTGGCTTAACCTATTCAAACGTGGAGCTCTACAACACGGGGTATTATGAGCAAACGGAACAGTTCTATGATCAGTTCCGTGATACCTCTGATCCAGAAGCCTCCATCAATTATGATAGTTTCTTGGCCAGTGTCTCTTGGAGTCGTAGTACGCTAAACCGTGGTTTGTTCCCAACGGCAGGTTCTAGTCAGCGGGCGAGCTTCAGTATTACCACCCCTAACTCTGACGTAAATTATTTTAAAACGGTTTTTGATACCAAATTCTATTTCCCATTATCTCGAGATCAGCGTTGGTCAGTACTTACGCGCTTAAGACTCGGTTACGGAAACGGATATGGCAGTATTAATGGCGACGAACAAATTCTGCCGTTTACCGAGAACTTCACTGCGGGTGGTTCTGATTCGCTACGTGGTTTTGAGAACAACACGGTTGGTCCACGGGGTGTTATAAGAGCCAATTACGACACCATTACCAGCCCAGACGGAGAAGTCTATGCCGGTGATGCATCCACCGACAGTATCTCTATTTCTTCCCGTAGCCTCGGGGGGAACGCCATGGCATTAGGTGGCATCGAATTGATTGTTCCCACTCCCTTTGTGGATGTGGAATACGACAATTCTGTACGTACCAGTCTGTTTTTGGACGTAGGTAATGTTTGGGATACCGAGTTTGATTATGTAGAATATAGCCATTTAACTCAGCTGAATGAGTCTAGTGGCAAGTTAATAGACTATTCTGATTGGACATTGTATCGTAGTTCCGCTGGTATTTCTGTACAATGGGTATCACCAATGGGGCCGATGGTATTTAGTTTCTCCCGCGCTCTTCAAGAAAGGGAAGGGGATGATGCCAAGTTCTTTACTTTCAACATTGGTCAGACATTCTAATATAAACCCGGCAATGAACCGGAATAATTAATATAAAAAGGAGTTCCTTTTGAAACAGTTGGCAAGACAATTCGTTGCAACCTTGGTATTAGGTAGCGCACTGGTGAGTGCGTCTGCAATGGCTGAGCAAAAAATTGGTGTTGTAGATGTGCAGGGTGTGTTTCAAGCGATGCCTCAGGCAGCTGAAATTAGTAATAACATTCAGATGGAATTTAAAGACCAAATTGAAGAAGTGAATCAACTTCAAAAAGACGGTCAGTTCTATGCAGAACGTTTACAGCGCGATGCTGCAACCATGAGCGAAGACGAGAAAAAAGATCTACAGAGCAAAATTCAGAATGTGCGTGAGCAATTAGCGGCTAAAGGCCAGCCCTTGCAGCAAAACATTCAACGTCGTAGCAATGAAGAGCGCAATAAACTGCTCGGTTTAATCAAACAAGCTATTGACTCTGTTGCTGCGAAAGAAAATTATGATTTGGTACTCAATTCTGGTGCCGTAGCATTCGCAAAAGATCAACATGACCTTTCCGAGGAAGTCCTCGCACAGGTTAAGAAAATCAACTAATACTGTGGCTCGGTAACGGGCCAGTTACGTTGTCAGAGCGCTAAAATGCTATAAAAACAGACTAACGTCGAGAGGCGTTGGTCTGATTTGTTTTTGGTAGATATGCGCGTATGGTTGCCGCCATTTAAAATTAAAATACGGCAAACAGCCTACAGATTATTCAAGCAGGCTGGATTTGGCATAGGAGAGCGTTTTTTTGGCCAACACATTAAATACTATTGATATCCAGGAAATTCTGGATTTACTGCCTCACCGGTGTCCTTTTCTGCTTGTTGATCGGGTGACAGATTATGTCATCGGTGAATCAATAAAAGCCTACAAAAATATCACCATGAATGAGCCTTGTTTTACCGGTCATTTTCCCGGGCGGCCTATTTTCCCCGGTGTTTTAATTCTTGAGGCAATGGCACAAGCGGCTGGCGTTCTTGGTTTTAAAACCATGGGGCGATCCGATAAACTTTATTTATATGCCGGTATTGATTCGGCGCGCTTTAAGCGTCCGGTTACGCCAGGCGATAGACTGGATTTTGACGTGGTTTTACTGAAAGAGCGTCGCGGGATCTGGAAATTTAAAGGTACTGCAAGTGTGGATGGTGAAGAAGCCTGCAGTGCAGAATTTATGTGTGCAATCAGAGAGATAGTATAAGGTGATTCATTCTACTGCCGTGATTTCTGATAAGGCGACATTGGGAAATAATGTCACGGTTGGACCATTTTCCTATGTAGGCGATGATGTGGTTATTGGTGATGACTGTGTGTTGGAATCCCATGTGGTGATCAAGGGACCGACCACCATTGGCAAGCGCAATCGCTTTTTCCAATTTTGTTCTATTGGCGAAGAATGTCAGGACAAAAAATATGCCGGTGAAAAAACCTCGTTAACCATTGGCGATGATAATGTTTTTAGAGAGAGCGCTACGGTTCACCGTGGTACGGTGCAGGACAAAGGTGAGACAATATTAGGTTCAAGAAACCTGTTTATGATAAACGCTCACGTTGCCCATGATTGTGTCGTAGGAAACGACTGTATATTAGCCAACAATGTGTCCTTGGCCGGTCATGTTCATCTCGGTGACTTTGTGATTTTCGGTGGTGGTGCCGCTATTCATCAATTTGGCAAAGTGGGCGATCATGCTTTTGTAGGGGCCGGTGCCATTGTATTGCGAGACGTGCCTCCTTACGTCATGGTCAATGGGATTAAGAATGTGGCGGCAGGCATTAATTCTGAAGGGTTACGTCGTCGAGGCTTTTCTTCTGAAGAAATTATGGCAGTAAAGCGGGCCTATCGGGTTATTTATCGCGATAATAATACGGTGGATGAAGCTATCGCTAAATTAGCAGAACAAGCTGAGAAATATTCTGGAATAGAAGTCTTGGTGTCGTTCTTAAAAGAAGCGGAACGGGGCATTATTCGTTAATGCCCAATAAACCTTTACGCATAGCCGTGGTGGCAGGCGAACCTTCGGGTGATGTGCTTGCAGCAGGAATGATAAAGGAACTTTATCAACGGTTTCCCGATGCCATCATTGAAGGGATCGGGGGCGACAATATGCAGGCCACCGGTTTTACGTCATTATTTGATATGGAAACCTTATCGGTAATGGGGCTAGTGGAAGTCTTGTCTCATTTGCCCGCTATTCTAAAAGTTAAAAAGCAGTTATTAGCCCATTTTGAGGCTTACCCGCCAGATGTTTATATTGGTGTTGATGCGCCCGATTTTAATTTACGGGTGGAAAAAGTACTTAAAGCCCGGGGCATTAAAACGGTTCATTATGTCAGCCCCACGGTTTGGGCTTGGCGGGAAAAACGGATCCATAAGATAAAAGCGGCAACCAATCTGGTACTGGGGTTATTTCCTTTTGAAGCCAAGGTATATCAAAAATACCAGGTGCCGTATCAGTTTGTTGGCCATACTTTAGCCGATAGCATTCCCCTTCATCCTGATCAACACTCTGCCCGAGATGCACTAAATATTGCGCCGACTCGTCCGGTAATGGCGGTGTTACCCGGTAGCCGTGGCGGTGAACTAAAAGCTTTATTGCCGGTATTTTTAGACACTATGATCAAGGTTAAAAGCGCACTGCCAGAGTGTCATTTTGTTATTCCTGCTGCTAATCAGCATAGGTATGACACCATTAAATCCATGCTTGCTGACAGGGCGTTTTCCCATAATGATGTCACACTTACGCTGGCCAATGCACGACAAGCTATGATTGCCAGCGATGTTATCTTGTTGGCATCGGGCACGGCAACGTTAGAAGCCATGTTGTGTAAACGCCCCATGGTGTGTTGTTACAAGCTCTCGCCATTGACTTATAAAATGATGCAGTATTTGTATAAAGCGCCGTTTTTCTCACTCCCTAATTTATTGGCAAACGAAGCACTGGTGCCTGAATTGTTGCAAGAAGATGTAAATCCAGACTCTTTATCGTCCCATCTGATTTCGCTGATTAATAACGACAATAGTGCACTTATTAGCCGTTTTACCGCCATACATCAAACCTTGGCACTGAATGCCGACAGAATGGCAGCGCAGGCGGTTGGAGATATCATTAATGGGTAAATTAATCGCTGGTGTTGATGAAGTCGGTCGCGGGCCGTTGGTGGGAGATGTGGTAACCGCCGCTGTGATCCTTGACCCAGACAAGCCAATTTCAGGGTTAACGGATTCAAAAAAATTATCCGAAAAAAAGCGTATTGCACTGGCAACACTGATTAAAGAAAATGCCTTATGTTGGGCCATCGGTCGGGCAACGCCCCAAGAAATTGATCAACTCAATATTCTTCATGCCACCATGTTGGCCATGAAGCGCGCGGTGGAAGGGTTAACCATACAGCCCGATTTTGTGAGGGTCGATGGTAACCGGTTACCGGATTGGTCCTATGCCGGCGAAGCGGTGGTAAAAGGCGATGCCTTGCACAACGAAATATCCGCCGCTTCCATATTAGCCAAAGTAGAAAGGGATGCAGATATGGTGGCGCTTCATGCCCTGCATCCCCAGTATAACTTTGCCGGACATAAAGGGTATCCGACCAAGGCGCATTTTGCTGCGCTTGAAACCTACGGCGTGTTACCCTGTTACCGTATGAGCTTTAAACCTGTTCAGGCCCGTTTAGCACAAGAAAAATAAGAGAATTGTTCATGTCATCGCCTTTTATTCACTTACGTGTACACAGCGATTTTTCCATGATGGATGGGTTGAATAAAATAAAACCCATTCTCAGTCAGGTGGAAGCATTTAATATGCCCGCCGTGGCAATCACCGACCAGATGAACATGTGCGGCTTGGTTAAGTTTTATTCTGAAGCCCATAACCGAGGCATAAAACCCCTTATCGGTGCCGACTTTTGGGTCAGAAGTGACATGCTAAGCGATGAGCCTTTTAGGCTAACCTTGCTGGCCATGGACAACGAAGGCTACAAGAATATTACCTTGTTGATATCCAAAGCCTACTTACGTGGCGCTGTACATCATCGTGCGGTGATTGAACAACAATGGCTTGCCGAACATGCTAAAGGCATTATTGTGCTGTCTGGTGGGCTGCATGGCGATATAGGCGTAGCTTTAACTAAAAACCACAGCAAACTTCTGGACGCCGCTTTAGGCTTTTATCAAACCCATTTTGAAGATCGATTTTACCTTGAGTTAATTCGTACCGGTCGTCCAGGTGAAGAAGACTATTTGCACCGTGCCGTGGATTTAGCTGAGCAGGAAGGCTTGCCGGTGGTGGCCACCAACGAAGTCTGTTTTATCGAAAGGGAAGGCTTTGAAGCCCATGAAATACGGGTTTGTATTCATGATGGCTATACCCTTGATGATAGCCGTCGTCCTAAGCGCTACAGTGAACAGCAATATTTACGTAGTGCCGAGGAAATGGTTGAGCTATTTAGCGATATTCCCGAAGCCATCGAAAATACGGTAGAAATTGCCAAGCGCTGTAATGTCACGGTACGACTGGGTGAGTATTTCCTGCCCCAATTTCCCACCGGTGGTATGAGTACCGAGGACTTTCTGGTTAAAGTCTCAAAGGAAGGGCTGGAAGAACGTTTAGCCTTTCTTTTTCCTGATGAGGCACTACGCAATGAGAAACGGCCAGCTTACGACGAACGATTAGAGATCGAACTGGAAGTCATCAACCAAATGGGGTTTCCCGGTTACTTCCTCATTGTAATGGAATTTATTCAGTGGAGTAAGGACAACAATATTCCCGTTGGTCCTGGTCGGGGCTCCGGTGCCGGCTCGCTAGTGGCTTATGCACTTAAGATTACCGATCTTGATCCGCTAGAATTTGATTTGCTCTTCGAACGTTTTCTTAATCCAGAACGGGTTTCCATGCCAGATTTTGACGTGGATTTTTGTATGGATCGGCGGGATGAAGTGATTGATCATGTGGCCGAGCTATATGGTCGACAAGCGGTATCCCAAATCATTACCTTTGGTACCATGGCCGCTAAGGCGGTGGTACGTGATGTGGGTCGGGTACTTGGTCATCCCTATGGCTTTGTTGATCGCATTTCAAAACTGATCCCTTCTGATCCTGGAATGACTCTGGCCAAGGCCTTTGAAGTCGAGCCCCGTCTCCCCGAATTATACGATGAAGATGAGGA
>NZ_JBAHZB010000060.1:0-9181 GCF_036697315.1 Alteromonas sp. 14N.309.X.WAT.G.H12 | reverse complement strand
GATGAGGAAGTCAAAGACCTTATCGATATGGCGCGTATCTTGGAAGGGGTGACAAGGAATGCCGGTAAACATGCCGGGGGCGTGGTGATTGCGCCCACTGCCATCACGGATTTTTCGCCACTTTATTGCGATGATGAAGGCAAAAACCCGGTTACCCAGTTCGATAAAAACGACGTTGAAACTGCCGGGCTGGTGAAATTTGACTTTCTTGGTTTGCGTACGCTGACGATTATTCAGTGGGCGCTGGATATGATCAAAGAAGGGCGCAATGAAGAGGTGGATATCACCGCTATCCCTCTTGAAGATAAAAAGAGTTTTCGTTCACTACAGGCAGCGGAAACCACCGCGGTGTTCCAGCTTGAATCCCGGGGAATGAAAGAGCTGATTAAGCGCCTCAAGCCAGACTGCTTTGAAGATATTATCGCCTTGGTGGCATTATTTCGCCCGGGTCCGTTGCAATCGGGCATGGTGGAAAACTTCATCGACCGTAAACATGGTCGCGAAGCCATTTCCTACCCGGATGCTGAGTATCAGCACGAATGCTTAAAAGAAATACTCGAACCCACCTATGGTATTATTCTGTATCAGGAACAGGTGATGCAGATCGCTCAGGTGATGGCAGGCTATTCCTTAGGCGGTGCGGACTTGCTGCGCCGGGCCATGGGTAAGAAAAAACCCGAAGAAATGGCCAAACAGCGAGCGGTATTTAAAGAGGGGTCCCACAACAATAATATCGATCCGGATCTGGCGATGAAAATCTTCGATCTGGTAGAGAAATTTGCGGGATATGGCTTCAACAAGTCACACTCTGCGGCCTATGCCCTAGTGTCATATCAGACACTTTGGTTAAAAGTACATTATCCCCCTGAATTCATGGCGGCGGTGATGTCAGCCGATATGGATAATACGGATAAAATTGTGACCTTGGTTGACGAAGTCGACCGCATGGGGTTGAAAATCCTGCCGCCAGACTTAAATGCTGGACGCTATAAATTCACCGTAGATAGTGATGGCAATATCGTTTATGGCATCGGTGCCATTAAGGGCGTAGGCGAAGGGCCCATCGAAGCCATCATAGAAGCCCGTGAACAACATGGGGCATTTACCGACTTGTTTGATTTTTGTGCTAAAGTGGATATCAAGCGCGTAAATAAACGGGTACTGGAAAAGTTGGTGTTAGCAGGGGCAATGGATAACCTTGGTCCCCATCGAGCGGCCTTGATGGCGTCCTTACCCGATGCCATTGCTGCGGCCGGTCAGCATGCAAAAGCAGAATCCTTCGGGCAATCGGACATGTTTGGTTTATTGACCACAGAACCTGACGACGTGAAACAGGCTTTTGCAGATGTACCTGAATGGCCTGAGAAGGTTTGGCTTGAAGGGGAGAAAGAAACCCTAGGCTTATACCTTACCGGTCATCCCATTAATCAGTACGCGCAAGAAATTAAACATTATTGCGATGGACGTCTGGTAGACTTAAAACCCACGGCCAAGGACCAGATGGCGACGGCGGTGGGATTGGTTTTAGGCGTTCGGGTTATGACAAATAAGCGGGGACGACGCTGGGCCATTGTGACCTTAGATGATAAGAGTGCCAGAATGGATGTACGTTTTTTCCCCGAAATGTACGAAAAATATGAAAGTATTCTTGAACCTGACCGTATCTTGCTGGTAAAAGGACAGGTCAGCTTTGATGATTTCTCGGGGGGCAATACAATCTCCGCCCGAGATGCAATGGATATTGTTCAGGCACGAGAGCAAAACGCAAAAGCACTTTCGCTGCAACTGAACACACAAACATGTGATGACAAAAAAGTGTCATCACTACAGGCAATTCTGGAACCATATCGCGGTGGCAGTTGCCCGGTACAATTACGCGTTGTGCATCCAGATGCAGAAGCCGTCTTGGCTTGTGGCGCACAATGGTATGTAACACCGGAAGACCAGTTGTTACATGATTTAAAACAGTGTCTGGGTGAGCAGTCGGTCGTTATGAGTTATCACTGACAGGCGTGAAAGGTAGTAAAGATAGGACACAGAATGAGTATACAGTTTTTGGAATTTGAACAGCCGATCGCTGAACTAGAAGCAAAAATCGAAGAACTTCGGCTGGTGAATCAGGGTGGTGATTTCGATGTGGGCATTGAAGAAGAAATCACTAAGTTACGGGGCAAAAGCTCGGATCTCACCCGTAAAATATTTTCCGATTTGGGTGCTTGGCAGATTTCTCAGTTAGCACGTCATCCCATGCGTCCCTACACATTAGATTATGTTGGGCGAGTGTTTACCGAGTTTGATGAATTGGCCGGAGATCGTGCCTTTGCGGATGATAAAGCCATTGTGGGTGGATTGGCGAAAATTGATGATCAACCCATCATGCTTATTGGTCATCAAAAAGGCCGTGACACCCACGAAAAAATAAAGCGTAATTTTGGTATGCCCAAACCAGAAGGGTATCGCAAGGCGTTAAGGCTAATGAAAATGGCTGAACGTTTTAATTTACCCATTGTTACCTTAATCGACACACCAGGAGCCTACCCAGGAGTGGGTGCCGAAGAGCGGGGCCAAAGTGAAGCCATTGCGCGCAATCTGTTCGAAATGGCGCAGTTGCGGGTACCCATTGTGTGTACCGTTATCGGTGAGGGTGGCTCCGGTGGTGCCTTGGCCATTGGTGTGGGCGATCGGGTAAATATGTTGCAATACTCGACCTATTCGGTGATTTCGCCGGAAGGCTGTGCTTCCATTTTATGGAAAAGTGCTGAAAAAGCCCCATTAGCGGCTGAAGCCATGGGTGTAAGTGCACCGCAGATCAAAGAGCTGGGCTTGATTAACAGTATTGTGGAAGAGCCCTTAGGCGGCGCTCATCGTGATCACGATAGTATGGCAGCAAATCTGAAAGCCACCATTAAGCAACAGCTTAGTCAGCTTAAAACCCTGAGTGTGGAAGATTTGCTGGAAGAACGTTATCAACGTTTATTGTCATTTGGCTACTGTTAAGTATTAAAGTGAATGACCCAGCAGACTGATCCCCCGTCGATCACAGCATACATTGCTCAGCGTTTACGGGGTCTGCTTAGTCAACTAGAAACGCCACCTGCGACCCTTGTTGTGGGGTTTAGCGGTGGCGTTGATTCTACGGTGTTACTTCATGCTGCCGTATTAACAAGTCCGCTCCCTGTCCATGGGGTATATATTCATCACGGTTTAAGTACCAACGCAGATGAATGGCAAGCCCACTGTCAAAGGTATTGCCAACAGCATCAAATTCCCTTTCATGCCATACATGTCGATGTGGTAGATCAAGCCCGTAAAAGCCTAGAAGAGCAAGCGCGAAACGCACGGTATGCTGCATTAACGGCGTATTGTCAGCAGCATCAAGGAGCGCTGCTGTTAGGTCAGCATCAAGATGATCAGCTTGAAACCTTGCTTTTAACACTGAAACGGGGAAGTGGGCCTCTAGGTTTAGCGGCCATGACAGAGATATCCTATCGCGGGCACATTGCCGTGCTGCGACCGCTTTTGTCGTTATCACGGCGGCAAATCGAGCAAACCGCTCTGGCCCATGATCTTAACTGGATTTTTGATGAATCAAATTTGGATCCCCGTTTTGATCGTAATTTTCTCCGCAATGACATTATCCCACTGTTGAAAAAGCGCTGGCCGCATATTGCCAGTACTGCTGCTCGCAGTTGTGATTTGTTACAGGAGCAAAATGCCATGCTCCAAGATGTCATTGAAGAACGCTACACCCTAGCCGCAGGCCCGAACCACACACTTTTAGTGAAGCCCTTATTGGCCCTTAAGCGACGTTGGCAACGAGCCGTGTGCAGACATTGGTTAGCGAAGGATTCACTGGCAATGCCCAGTCAGGCGCAACTTGACGAAATACTCAGGTGTTTGCATGCAAGGGAAGATGCCCAGCCATTAGTGCAAGTGGGGGATTATGCTGTACGTCGGTTTGCGGGTGCCTTGTATGTATGTCAGCCATTGGCTCCGGCTACCGAGGCCATTTTAGTCCCACATCAGAAGCACCATTTACCTTGGTGGTACACAGATTTTATTATTCAGCAATCAGGTGCGTGGCGAGCTGTGCCCTTTACCTCGTTATCGAAGGTGTATAGCGTCAAAAATAGGGTGAGTAAAACGCCGCGAAAATGGCTTAAAGAATGGCATGTCCCGCCTTGGGAGCGTGATAACGTGCCTTTGTTGCTAAAAGATGATGAACCGGTAGCGGTATTATTAAAAGAGACGGTAGTGGAACTGCAAGACGGGATTGCAGATAAAATTGTTATCTATTAACGGCAGGTTTCTGCCGCACAATGCGCAGGATTATGCCGCAATGTAATCATTTTTTCCCGCTGCTTTTACTCTATACATGGCATTATCCGCCCGGGAAAATAATGCTTGTACGTCGTCACCGTCCTGATAGGTGCTGCCGCCGATACTACATGAAATATGGTGCTGTGCCAGTAACACATGGTTTTCTACGCGCTGCTTTAAGCGCTTTGCGATCTTCGTCAGATCCTGTTTGTCCTCGCAGGTAAGCAGGCAGCAAAATTCATCACCACCAAGGCGAAAGGCCTGATCTTCACTGCGAAGTACTAAGGATATCTGCATGGCGACGGCTTGCAGCACGAGATCACCTTCCTGATGGCCAAATTTATCGTTAACATTTTTAAAATTGTCTAAGTCGATGACCATAATGCCATAGCCTTCACCATGTCGTTTAGCCCGGCTGTGTAAACGGGTGCTGGCTTCGTTAAAGGCGTTTCGGTTTCCTAATGTTGTTAGTGTGTCCTTACTTGCTAATTTTCTCATATTTTCAAAGGCTAAAGCGTTGGCAAACTGATGGGAAAATAAAAGGTGCAATTCACCGACGCAGAGCCGTTCCTCCCGCGTAGGGATGGATTTAAAAGTATATTGAACGCAATGGGGATGGGCTTCTTCATTCCCCCCTTTTAGGGGCAGCGAGAAGGTATTTTCCTGAACGCTTGTGTCAGGTAATTTTCCATAGGTGAGATGACGTTGGGCTTTGCTAAGGTTAAGATGCACAAGGGAAACATACTGCTTCAGTTGATGGAAATACAGCGAGCCTAAGGCAGATAAGTCAATGGTGGTTAACAATTGACGCAAAAAGGCATTTTTTTGTTCCATAGTAAGACGTCCACAATTTGACGAAATTGGATAAAAGTTGTCAGACAGCGTATGTTCAAAGAGTGACGTAGATAATTCCAAAGCAAAGCTCCTAGGTAACCTCAGGCAGTAAACGCTGTACGCGAACCCCATAAGTGTCGGAAAATCGTCATTGCAGCAATAGTTTTTAAACTTAGCATTTTATATGCCAGTAATTCGGAGGGTGAAATGTGTTAGCGAGTGGTTTTGGTCAGGTGGTTGCGTTAATGGCGCTGTCGGTAGTCAGTGTTGCCGTCTTCAGGAAATTGCATCTTCCCCCTATTTTAGCTTATTTATTTGCCGGTTTTCTCGCCGGTCCGGATATTTTTTCATTGTTTGCCCATCCTGAAGATATGCATTTACTTGCAGAGATAGGCATTGTTTTCTTACTTTTTTCTCTTGGTCTGGAATTCTCGTTACCTAAACTGATGTCCATGCGAAGCCTAGTGTTTGGCGTGGGGCTTGGACAAATGCTGGTTACCACCTTGGCATTTTCCCTCATTGCATATGGCTTTGGCATGGCGCCTGGGGCGTCGATTATAATCGGGGGAATGCTGGCACTGAGTTCCACCGCTATCGTGATAAAACAGTTTACCGAAGCCGGAACCCTTAATCATCGCCGCAGAGAAATGGCCATTAGTATCTTGTTGTTTCAGGATCTGGCTGTGGTGCCCTTTTTAATCGCTATCCCGTTAATGTCATCGGGCGAAGACGTCAGTTTAGTGTCGGCCCTTATTCAAGCCCTTGTTAAGGGGTTGATTGTCGTCGTCATTTTATTGTCGGCAGGTAAATGGGTATTGCCGTGGGTGTTTCGCGAAGTGGCCAAAACCCGCACTGACGAACTCTTTGTCCTAACCACCATTTTAGTGGCGATTTTGGCCGGAGGACTAACTTATGTGTTCGGATTATCCATGGCATTAGGGGCGTTTCTGGCCGGTATGATGTTAGGTGAAAGTCAGTACAAATATCAGTTGGAAGCCGATATTCGTCCTTTCCGTGACATTCTTATGGGGCTGTTTTTTGCCACCGTAGGGATGCAACTTAAGCTTGATGTATTAGCCTCCGATGGCTTGATCATTTGTGTTGGCGTTGTGTGTTTAATGGCGTTGAAAACCCTGTTATTACGCTTGGTAGGAAAAGTCCTTCGGTGTGATCCTGTGGACTCATGGGCCACGGGGATCAAGTTGTGTCAGATTGGTGAATTCAGTTTTGTGATTGCGGCGTTGGCAACGTCTGAAGGGGTGATTGATAGCAGAACTTCCTCGGTGATCATTAGTATGGGTATTATCAGTATGGCTCTGACACCACTGCTGATTAATCGTAGCGTGGGTTGGGCGAAAAAATTGGTGCCGCAAAGCGCACCGGTAGACATTCCCAAAAACAACCCAGCTGAGGCTGAAAATTTAACTAACCACATTGTTATCGCAGGGTTTGGCAGGGTGGGACAGTCTGTTTCCCGATTACTGAAGCTAGAGGGCATTGGCTATATAACCATTGATGTGGATCCGGTTCGGGTGCATGAAAGTCGTAATGCTGGCGAATCCATTCTATTTGGTGATGCCAGCCAGAAAAATATATTGGAAAAAGCGGGAGCACAAGCGGCCAGTCTTGTTCTTATCACCTTTGATGAGCCAGAAAAAGCCAAGCAAGTGATCAGTGTTTGTCGGCAAATTGCACCGAAAACCAATATTATGGTGAGAACAAAGCGGGATTATCAGCTGGCATCGCTGTATGAAGCTGGAGCCAGTCAGGTGGTGCCGGAAATTCAGGAAGGCAACCTCATGTTAATTTCCCAAGTCTTGCATTATGCCGGTGTGCCAATGTCAAAAATTTTGCGGCGGGTACGGGAAGAACGACAAGGGCGTTATGATCATTTTCACGGCTTTTACCCAGGTGAAACCACACAAATAAGCTATGGCACCGAAGATAAACTGGAGTTTATCCATGGCGTGGAATTAAATCACAACGCGGCCTATATTGGGAAAAAACTCTGCGACATTGATTTTAATCGTATGCAGGTGAAGCTCAAAGGGGTACGCAGGCATGATCACACCATCGAACAACCGCCGGAAGCTTTTGTTTTACAGGCTGCTGATGTGTTAATTATTGCCGGTAAACCGCGCCGGGTGGAACGGGCAGAGCGTCGTTTTTTAGACGGTCATTGAGTTCATTTTGTTTTTTTCTTTTACGCTGTGCCACTGGGGTGGCACGGTGTGTGTGGTGTGGTATTTTTGCTAATCGTTAAGCAACTTTATCTTTTTCTAAATCTTTAAACTGTTTTTTGAGATCATAGTTGTCATCGGTGACGATTTTTTCCAGCACTTCTATACGGTCGCGCAGTGCCTCGATTTCTTGTCGTAGGGCCTCTTCTTGTTGTGTACTTTTCTTATTCCGCCGTTTATCCTTCGCGTTTCCGGTGATTTCCACCAAGGCCCAAGCGCAAATAGCAACGATGAAGATAGCGGTCATGTTCATTTTGTTCCCTCAACACAGTAAAATTAGAGTTTAGCGCCAATGGCGCCGTTTGTCGCCCGGTCTGCAATAGATTCTCCAGCGAGTATCAAGCCCCATGGCAATAACGTGATTTGTTGTGTAAGAAAATAGCAAGAAGGTTGCCACTTGGGAATATCATTTAAAAACAATAAGTTATTATTTTGTCATCGTAGTGCATACTGTAAATTGGCGATAATTACTAAATTTGTGGTCAAATTAACTAATGAATGAGCAAGAAGAAAACCAAGATGCGTACTGGATGCGCTACGCCCTGAAACTGGCTGAAAAAGCAGAAGCTCTTGGCGAAGTGCCGGTGGGAGCCGTGATCGTGGCCGACGGACAAGTGATTGGTGAGGGATGGAATTTGTCCATCAACCAGCACGATCCATCGGCTCATGCAGAAATGATGGCCATTCGCATGGCGGCGTCACATCGCAAAAATTATCGGGTTGTTGATGCGACCTTGTATGTCACTTTAGAGCCTTGCCCTATGTGTGCCGGTGCCATTGTCCATGCCCGGATCTCTAAAGTGGTGTTTGGCGCGACGGATTTAAAAACCGGTGCAGGTGGTTCGGTTATGCAACTATTGCAAAATGCACATCTAAATCATCAAACCGAGCTTGTGGGCGGCGTTCTGGCCGATGAATGTGCTGCCACCGTATCAGCCTTTTTTCGCCGACGCAGAGCGGAAAAAAAAGCCTTAAAAAAAGCACAAAAACATGGTGGTGCTGACAGCGACTAGCTATGGCACCATTTCTTGGGTCATAAACATTCTGCGGCGTCGTAACACCCGCTGGTGAGCGCGTTTCAACATGAGTTTACGGCGGTAGTTATTTTTAATCATTTTCTTCGGTCTCATAAATCGATTTTTTCTCATCAAACCTCTCTGCTTGTTCACGGGGAGGAGCTGTGTGTTAACACAGTAAATTACAGACGGTTTTAGGCGATATATGTGTCAACATTATGACAATTTTTAGCAACTCGCCAGTAATTCACAATTCTTTTTCATTTTGCGCGGATAAAACCTTGAGCGCTCGATAATAGTGGACTGTGTTTTCCACCTTGCGAAGCACTTCGTCGGCTTCTACAAACCCGGCTTCAGTATGGCGGTAAAAGCGTTTCTCCGTAAGACGGGGGTAGCGTTGTTTTACGTCAATCCAGTTATCGGGATCGCCACCTTGTTGCGCCGTTAATGCCCGGGCATCTTCAAGGTGAGGTTCGCCGCCAAAGTATGCCGCTAGTGTCATCCACATTTTATCCTGACCTTCAATCCGGGCCGGAAGCCCATAGGCCAGTTTTTCTAAATCTGCAGATATGGTTTCCCCCAAGGGTTGCCACTGTTGTTGGCTATAGGCCACTGCTGCATGAAGTTGCCAGGGCAGCGCAGAAGAAAGAGGGCGAAAATGGTCGGTAAGAGCCTGAATTTTTTGATGCGCCAGCCCCACCATGGTGTCCATGTCAGCGAGGGGAGTCGGCATTGGGTTGTCAAAATACTTCGATTCCAGTGCCGTTAGGG
>NZ_JBAHZB010000005.1:40039-97679 GCF_036697315.1 Alteromonas sp. 14N.309.X.WAT.G.H12 | reverse complement strand
GAGCTTTTCTAAGATCTGGGGGATTTCGTCCCAATGATCAGGCATGGTAAAACCATGGATGTTCAGTCGCTTTTTGATAATGGGCAGCCAGTTAGGGCCAGGCGATGGTTTTTCTGCCTGATAATCAGCGATCATGCCACACACGACAATGCGTCCATGGTCGTTCATTCTATTGACAATATGATGCTGAATAGGCCCGCCGGTATTTTCAAAGAAAACATCAATGCGATCAGGGGTTAATGATTCAAGCTTGGCGGCAAGATCATCGGTTTTATAGTTAATGGCGCCGTCAAAGCCCAGTTCGTTAACGATCCAGTCGGCTTTTTCATCGCTACCGACCACACCAATAACACGCAAACCGTCGGCTTTAGCCAATTGACCCACAATCGAGCCCACCGAGCCGGCAGCACCGGTGACGATGAGGGTTTCCCCTTTTTGAGGTTTACCAAACTGAAAAAGCCCAGTGGTGGCTGTCAGGCCGGGAAGGCCAAATACGCACAGTGCCATCTCGGCTGAAATGCCTTCCTGTAGCTTGTTAAGGCCATTGCCGGTGCTAATTGCGTACTCGGTCCAGCCAAACATGCCCATCACCTTGTCGCCAACGGCAAAATCTGGGTGATTAGACTCGATGACTTCGCCAACACCGCTAGAACGCATGACTTCACCGAGTTCCACCGGTGGTATATAGCTTTCTCTGTCATCCATCATCCAGCCAAGCATGGCGGGATCCAAAGACATATGGGTTTGTTTTATAAGGAGTTCGCCTTCACCAACTTGGGGCAGCGCTTTTTCTTCGGTGGCAAATAAATCGGCATTTATTTTGCCATTTTCAGGTCGTTTAGCCAGCGTGATTGCTTTATACATAGACATCCAAATTACTCCTAATTACTTGTTGTTTAGAAGGGTGGGGCCGCATTCGGTTTATGCAATGAAATGGTTTGAACAGTTCGTTGATAGGTACGTATTTTGCGATATTTGGATTGTTAAGTCGCTAAGGAAATGTAAATCGCCCTTGGTAGGCAAGGAGCCACAAAAGCCCCTTAATCCATCGATTTGTCTATTCTTAGTCAACAAACATTTCTTGTTGAAACTTGAGGGTTTGAATGTCGTTCCCCAACTGAATGTTGATGGTAAAGCGAAAGGTTTCCCTATCGGTGAATGAAAGGGGCGCAAGGTAATAAATGGCATCACCTTCTTTTACCCGTTTGAACGTCAGGGGTTTAACGGTGTCCAGTAAATTTCGCGCATTACCGGTAACCGATACCATTTGGGCGGCTTGGGTTTGGCTATCTAAAACAGAAATATTAACCAGCGCATTGAATTTGCTGCGCACAATGCCGTACTGACGTGCCACCTCGGGGGTCAGAAAGGGGGTATTTAACACCATGTAGTGGACATCCCAGTTACCCAGCTTTTCTTTTTGTTCGGCACTACTGGACGCGCTAAAAGTTAGCAGAAGAAGGGTCAGACTTACCGCGTAAGAGAAGGATTTTAATCGGCGCATTAGGGTGTGCTCTTAGGTTTTATCTCGTCATAAAAGGCCTGAGATTAATACAGGCCGAAGGTGTTTTGTAAAAGGATCTGTACAAATTGCAAAGCAATAATGGCAATGAGCACGGATAGATCCAAGCCACCAATAGGCGGAATAATACGTCTTATAGGCGCTAAGAAGGGTTCAGTTAACTGATACATTAAGTATTCTATGGGGTTTTGCCCTTGTGATACCCAACTTAAAATGGCCCGAATAATAAGGATCCAGAACATCAGTGACAGGGTTTCTTTAACAACGGTTGCCAACGCCAAAATGATAATCGCCAAGGGCGCGAAGCCACCGTTGCCAAACAGCATGAATAAAACAATGAATTTTAAGGCCGCCACAACCAGTGCCAACACAAAGGTGGCGGTGTCGAAACGGCCTATGGAAGGAATGAAGCGACGCAAAGGTCCGACAATAGGGTGGGTTGCTTTTACGATAAACTGACTGGCTGGATTGTAAAAATCAGCCCTGACAAGTTGTAACCACAATCGAAGTATCACTACCATTAAATATAAATTAAAAAGGGTACTGATAAGAAATACCGATGCGTTGCTCATTAACTGTTTTCCTGTGACGCTTAAAGTTGTTTAGCCATTTCATTTGCCCGGGCAACCGCAGCGCGCATGGCTTTGCTTACGGTTTCCTTAAGACCTTCATCTAGCAGAGTATTCACTGCAGCGGCGGTGGTGCCACCTTTAGATGTAACTTGGGCCCGAAGTTCACTTAATTCAATGTCTGGGTTGTGACAAACCATTTCTGCCGCGCCTAACATAGCTTGTTGAACCATGATTCTGGCAATGGATTCCTCAAAGCCCATATTGATGGCTTCTTCTTGCATGGCTTGCAAAAACAAAAAGAAATAGGCGGGGCTACTACCGGCGGCGGCAATAACACCGTTAATGCCGTCTTCATCGTCTACCCAGACGGTTTCGCCCACGGCATTCATCACAAAATCGGCATAATCTTTATCATCCCGATTCACCGTGTCATCAGCATATAGCCCAGACATGCCTTTGCCGATGAGGCTAGGGGTATTGGGCATAATACGGATAATCGGATACTCTCCCCCCAGCATTTCTTGCAAGCGAGAAACCGGTAACCCTGCTGCGATGGACATAAACAGTTTACCGGATAAATCATTATTTTCCCGAAGCATTTTTAACATATCGCCCATCATCTGGGGCTTAACGGATAAAATAATTGCATCAGCGAACTGGCAGGCCTCATCGTTAGACTGGGTCACTTGAATGCCAAATTCTTCACTTAGCTTATCCAGTTTTGGTGTAGAGGGGTTACTGGCCAGAATATACTTGCTATCGTATCCAGATTGAATAAGGCCACTGATAATACTGCGACTCATGTTACCTGCGCCAATAAATGCCAATTTTTTTTGTTGCATGAAAACCCTTTTGTATTAATAAGAAAAATGACAGGACGGTCGGTCGTTATGGTTGATTACGTGGACCAAATATTGCCGTCCCAATTCTGATCATCGTCGAGCCACATTCAATGGCTTGTTCCAAATCATTAGACATTCCTACGGACAGGGTATCAAAATCGCTCAGGTTTGTGTGATAGCGGCGAAATAATTCTGCTAACTGACGCAGTGAATGCATCTGTTCTGTTTTTGATGACTGGGCCTTGGGAATGGCCATTAACCCCCGTAGACGCAGGTTTTCAAGGGTTTTCACGGTGTCAATAAATTCGTCTAGTTGGTCTGGGGCAATGCCTGATTTTGTCTGTTCATCGTCAATATTAATTTGAATACAAATATTCAGCGGCGGCATGGAAGCAGGTCGCTGATCATTGAGTCGACGGGCTATTTTGAGCCTGTCCACCGATTGCACCCAATGAAAGTGCTCGGCTACGATTTTGGTTTTATTGGATTGCAGCGGACCTATGAGATGCCACTCGATATCATCAAGATGGGCAAGCTGTTGAATCTTGTCGATACCTTCCTGAACATAGTTTTCTCCAAACTTACGTTGTCCCGCTTCATACGCTTGAGTGATTTGGGATACCGGTTTGGTCTTGCTAACCGCTAGTAATTCAACCGATTTTGGAGGACGATGCGCATTGGCAGTGGCGTGTTCCATTCGCAAGTATGCGGATTTCAATCGTTCTGCTATTGTTTGCATTAATCACCTGATGTGTGGAGACGTGGTTGTGGATATTACCGAACTTTTGGCTTTCAGTGTTAAAAATAACGCTTCAGATTTACATCTGTCGGCAGGGTTGCCGCCGATTATTCGTGTGGATGGCGAAATGCGTCGCCTCAACGTGGATGCGTTGGAGCATAAAGAGGTTCATGCGCTCATTTACGAGATAATGAATGATAAACAGCGTAAGGAATATGAAGAAAATCATGAGGTGGATTTCTCCTTTGAAGTTAAGGATTTATCCCGTTTTCGTGTAAACGCGTTTGTGCAAAATCGCGGTGCAGCGGCGGTGCTAAGAACCATCCCCAGCAAGGTATTAACGCTGGAAGATCTAGGGGCACCGGCGGTATTTAGAGACATTATCGATCAGCCCACGGGGTTGGTTTTGGTTACTGGCGCTACCGGCTCGGGTAAAAGTACCACCTTGGCGGCGATGATCGATCATATCAATAACACCAAGCGGGAACACATTCTGACCATTGAAGATCCCATCGAATTTGTTCACGACAATAAATTGTGTGTATTGAATCAGCGTGAAGTTCACCGTGATACCCATAGTTTCTCTAACGCGCTGCGTTCTGCCCTGCGTGAAGATCCGGATGTGGTATTGGTGGGTGAGTTACGTGATCTAGAAACCATCCGCTTGGCAATGACAGCGGCAGAAACCGGTCACCTCGTATTTGGTACGCTACATACCAATTCTGCGCCCAAAACCATCGACCGGATCATCGATGTTTTCCCTGCTGAGGAAAAAGCCATGATCCGGTCAATGTTATCGGAATCACTCAGGGCTGTTATTTCCCAGACTCTGCTGAAGAAAATTGGCGGTGGCCGTGTTGCCGCCCACGAAATCATGATAGGCATACCCGCCATTCGAAATTTGATCCGTGAAGATAAAGTCCCCCAGATGTATTCGGTTATCCAAACAGGACAATCCCATGGTATGCAAACCATGGAACAGTGTTTACAGAAGTTGGTGGCACAAGGGGTGATTAGCCGTCAGGATGCCTTGGCAAAATCCATTGATAAAACAAAAACAATGTAGGAGCGGGGAGTGAAACTGCAGGCATATTTTCAAATGGCCACCGAGCGTGAAGCGTCGGATATTTTTGTCACAGTGGGTTTTCCTGTTAGCGCGAAAATAGACGGCAAGCTGGTTCCCCTTGGTGATGAACCCTTGACACAGTTCCAGGCCAAAGAGTTGGTGCAAAGTGTCATGGAAGATCGTTTTCTGCGGGAATTAAACGAACAAAAAGAAAGTAACTTCGCGGTGGGCATTAAGGGCTTGGGGCGGTTTCGTTGCAGTGCGTTTTGGCAACGGGATTCCATCGGCATGGTGGCCCGCCGTATCGTCACAGATATTCCCAAGGTTGATGATTTAGGCTTACCGGCTATTTTAAAAGATATCATCATGAGCAAGCGGGGTTTGGTGTTAATGGTAGGGGCAACCGGGACGGGTAAATCCACGTCCTTGGCCGCACTTATCGATCATCGTAATCATAATTCCCAGGGACATATTCTGACCATTGAAGATCCCATCGAATTTATCCATCGCCATGGCTCTTGTGTAATTACGCAGCGGGAAGTGGGCATTGATACCCGAAGTTTTGATGATGCGCTAAAAAGCTCCCTTCGTCAGGCTCCGGACGTGATCTTGATTGGTGAGATCCGTTCTATGGAAACCATGGAATACGCCATGTCATTTGCCGATACCGGTCATTTGTGTGTGGCGACCTTGCACGCTAATAACGCCAACCAGGCCATCGAGCGTATTATGCATTTAGCACCGAAAGAGATGCACAACAAATTACTCTTTGATTTAAGTTTGAACCTTCGAGCCATTGTTGCCCAGCAATTGTTACCGAAAAAAGACGGCAAAGGACGGGTGGCAGCCATTGAAGTGCTACTGAATTCCCCTTACGTGGCCGATTTGATTCAGCGCAACAAAACCGCTGAACTGAAAGATGCCATGCAAAAAGGTAAAGAAATGGGCATGCAGACTTTCGATATGGCTCTGTATGCTTTGTATAAAGAGGGGCGTATAGATCAAGAGCAAGCGTTGCATCATGCTGACTCACCGAATGATTTGCGTCTTATGATTAAACTGGATAGCAGCGAAGGCACAGATTTAGGATCTCTGTCGAATGTCTCTATCGACATGGACGATTGATGTTTTTGTATGCTTAAACTATTTAGTCATGATGATCGTTTTCTTATCCAGCAATTGCGCAGCGAACTGGAACAAGCCGGCATTCCGCATTTAATTAAAAATGAGTATGCCGGAGGGGCCATGGGAGAATTGCCCTGGCAAGAGACACAACTGGAAATTTGGTTGGTTGATGAAGCCTGGTACGACAAAGCCGCCCGCATTGTCAGTGGCTTAAATCACATGTCCAGCACGCCAGATCGTTGGCGATGTGGCGTCTGCGAGGAAGAAAACGAAGGACATTTTGACTTGTGTTGGAAGTGTCAGGCGTCGCGGGTGGTCAATGACAATTAATACTGATTTTCAGCCCAACTGGCGAAAATCACGCACGCCGACACACTGTCCACTTTTTCTTTGGTGAGTTTTTTATACCCACCTAATTCGAAAAGCATGGCCTTAGCATCCGCCGTGGACAAACGTTCATCCCAGGTTTCGACGGCAACTTTAAAGCGACCAAGTAAGCGATTGGCAAATCGTTTGGCTTGTTGGGTAACCTGTTGTTCCGTACCGTCCATGTTTAAGGGTAAACCAACCACAACAAGATCTGGCTCCCAGTTATCATAGAGGGCTTGTACCTTGTTCCAGTCTGGCACACCGTCGGTGGCCTTGAGTGCCGCAAGAGGTGAAGCTGTGCCGGTGATTTCCTGTCCAATGGCTACGCCAATACTCTTGGTACCAAAATCAAAGCTCAAAACCGTTCGGGAACCCTTATCAGGCATGACCCACACCTGGGGTTAGCTGCCATACATCAATGCCGAGTTTTTGTACCGCTGCCTGCCATTTTTTGTGAATGGGAGTTTGAAACAAAATATCGGTATCGGCTTCGATGGTCAGCCATGCATTTTCCTGCATTTCATGCTCTAACTGTCCCGCTTCCCAACCCGCATAACCCAGTGCAATCAATGCACTGTCGGGGCCGTCTTTGTGGCCGATGGCAGACAGGATATCTTTTGAAGTGGTAACCACAATACCCGGCGCTAACGTTAAGCTTGAACTCCATTCACCCTGATCGGTGTGGAGAACAAACCCTCTTTCCTGGCCCACGGGGCCGCCGGCTAAAATGATTTGCTCGGCAGTATCGTCAGAAAATTGGGCGTCTTTATCGGTTTGTTCTAACAGTTCTTTGAGTGTCATATTCGACGGTTGATTAATAACAATGCCCATAGCGCCTTCCCCGTTGTGCTCACAAATATAGGTAATTGAGCGGGAGAAGTACGGGTCTTCCAGCGAAGGCATCGCAATGAGAAAGTGATTTTGTAATGATTTTAATTCAGTCATTCAATACTCCTCTTGGCGGCTAATTTTGATTCAATGGCATCAAAAAGTTTGCCCATGATGCTAATGTCAAAATGGCTCTCTATTTCTCTTACGCATGTGGGGCTGGTAATGTTTATTTCAGTGATCCGATTGCCGATAATATCAAGGCCGACAAAGATGATCCCGTGGGCTTTGAGCACAGGTGCAATGGCTTCTGCCAAGGCCCGATCTGACTCACTGATGGCTTGAGGTCTACCGGTACCACCTGCGGCGAGATTTCCCCGGGTTTCACCTTTTGTGGGAAGTCGGGCAAGACAATAGGGCATCACTTCACCATCAACAATTAAGACACGCTTATCGCCGTCTTTGATCTCCGGCAGGTATGCCTGGGCCATCATTTGTTGTGTGCCGTTTTGAGTGAGGGTTTCGATCACCACGCCCAAATTGTTGCCATCGGATTTTACCCGGAAAATAGAGGTGCCGCCCATGCCGTCAAGGGGTTTACAAATGATGTCCTGGTATTGTTTATGAAACTCCCGAACCCGTTGGGGATCCCGCGCCACTAACGTAGGAGGAATTAAATCTGGGAACCAGGAAGTGAACAGCTTTTCGTTGTAATCCCTTAATGCCTGTGGATTATTGACCACCAAGGCCCCTTCATTCTCGACTAAGGAAAGCATTTGGGTGGCATAAAGAAATTCGCTGTCGAAGGGCGGATCCTTACGCATCATCAGTACGTCAATGTCCCCTAAGGGAAGGGTTTTGGCCGCTGATAAGGTGTAAAAGTCCTGGGCTTGATCCCGTACCGTGACTTCCTGCACTGAAGCCATGGGTTTGCCGTTGTCTAAAAACATATCTGACAGTGTCATGTAATACACTGTTGCTCCCCGTTTTTGGGCTTCCAACATCATGGCAAAGCTGGTGTCTTTATGGGGTTTAACGGACGAAATGGGGTCCATAATAAAACCAACGGCATACTTCATGTTCAATACTCTTTTTTTGACGGCTCACGTTATCTTTACTATGGCGGTCATACGAATAAAATCAACTCTGCCACGGTGAAAATAGTTGTGTTTGTAGCGTTAAACTAGTTCGGGATGGGCAGGTAAATACAAAAGCGATTGCCGCCGCCCTGAGCATCGTCATAATGAATGCTGCCGTTCAACTTTTGCGTGACGAGTCGAACGCAGTTCGTCAGCCCTTGTCTGTGAGCAGCAAAATCCTCTGATTGGGCTGGATGCATGATCTTGTCTATTGTACTTTTCGGTATGCCTCGCCCTTTGTCCTTAACAATAATTTTCATCATTGTTCTGTTTTTTCTACTGATTGTGTCAGCGCTTATCCATAATTGACCGTTGGCGTTATTGGTATAGGCATGACGCACCGTATTTGACACTAACTCAAAAAATATTTGGGTAAATGTTCCCACTGGCAAGGTTCCCGTTAGGCTGCTATCCACGGTGATACAGCAAAGGACGCTGGGGTAGGGCAATGAGGCAACGGATTGAAGTACACCCATGAGTGTTTCTGCGATGTTGATGTTGCGAACCGGGTTTTGCGCAATATCGTCAATCATGGTGGCAAAGGCGGTTAACCGGGCTCGGAGATCCACTGACAATTGTTTATTTTCTGTCATGGCTCTATTGGCGGAATTACCCAGTTTTTGCGGTAATTTCTCATCGACGACCTTACTTTCCAAGGCACCAATAGCCTGTTGTGCAATTGAATGCAAAAAGCCATTAATGGTACTGGATGCATTGAGCACAAGGTGTATATCAGACAATAAATGGGTGGCGGCAAGACGAAGATTAGGTGGCACGGGATGATTTAGCTGGGCCGCTTCCAGTTTTGCCAGCTGGTTAAATAGGCGCTCACAGCTTGTTGTGAGTGTGGCTACCTGAGTTTCACTGCGCTTCGCTTTGTTTTCAAGTGCCCATTGTTCCCGTGCTTTTTGTTGTTGAGATTCAGCATAAGAGAACATTTTCGTTAACTGGTCGCAGACCTGCTTAAAGGGCATATCGGCATTCGCCGTTGCGGCTTGTTTTGATGGCCCGGTAACTAAGAGGGTGCCAATGCACGTCTCGCCAACAACTAATGGATACGACCAAAAATCGTTGGTATTTGAAGGCGAAAGGGTAGATGAAAAACTGCGCCATTGGGGCGAGGCCATGGGGTTTTCAATATACACATTTTGTTTAGATTGGGCTGCAACAACACAAGGGGTTGTTTGCTGATTAATGTCTATATCATCAATGGCCGCTAACTGGACCGGCGAGAACGATGGGGCGGCAAGCACTGACAAGGTTTGTGTTTGCTGCACTAACTGCATAACCGCAAATTGATATTGGGGTAAGCAGGCTTCTACCTGCTGAAGAAAATAGGCGGCGATTTTCGCCAATGGTGCGTTTTCCAGCACCATTTCCAGACATTTTCCATAGGAAATAGATGTGTCGAGTTGACCTGTTTCGAGCTGTGTTATGTTACGAGAATATACGACATTCATCATTACGAGATATTATTATTATGCGCCAATCTAATTATTAACGTGTTTGCTTACATAAAACAAGCACCTATCATAAATCTCCGTGTATTGCCTGCAGAATACTGATGGCACTGATGGCTGCTGTTTCCGTGCGTAATATGCGTGGACCAAGGCCAGCGGCAACATAACCGCTTTCCAGCGATTGGTGGATTTCCTGATCGGTCAGGCCGCCTTCTGGGCCCACCAGAATACGATAGCCATGGGTGGCGTAATGGGTTTTAGCCAATGGTTGGGTTGCATTGGGGGCCAGTACCAGGCGGGTAGCCTGGGTAGACGTTGCCAACCACTGACTCAGGACTTGAGGTTTGTGTAATGTGGGTAAAGTATTTCGGCCGCACTGCTCACACGCCCCAATAATGATTTTTTGCCATTGTTGTAGCTTCTTTTCCCAGCGTTTTTCATCGAGTTTTACTGCGCAGCGCTGGGTTAGCACTGGGGTAATATGGGTCACGCCTAATTCCACACTTTTTTGTAGAACCCAATCCATGCGATCGCCTTTAGACACCCCTTGTCCAAGATGCAATGGCAGTGGTGATTCCTTACCAATGGCTAAGCAGGCATCGGCTTCTACATGCACCTGTTTGCGGTTAACCGCAATAATTTGGCCACTGTATTCATTGCCGTCGCCGTTAAAAAGGACAATGGGATGATTGGCTTTTAACCGTAATACGGTCCCTACATGATGGGCGGCATCATGGCTGAGTAAAAATTCTTCGTCTAAGGGGATGGGATCAGGATGAAATAAGCGGGGAATACGCATTACAAATACCACATTGAGTTAATCGTCTTGGCATATGATACCGACTTAAGCACGGCGGACGCAATGTCCACCGTGATGTCTCAAAATAATACGCGTGTTGCGGGCTGTGGCAACAAGGGGCCGTTGACTACGTGGAGGTGTATGAACTAATTGACTTGCACGCCACCTGGATCAGTGTTCTTACTCATTTTGGTGTTAGGTTTTGGACCATTACGACGGGCATGAATGGTATGCCTTCCTTTGTCTGCTGTAAGAGCAAACGCCAGCAAAAGAAGTATGATTACAAAAAGTACTGATAGAAATAACATGTTTAAATCCCTTATTTTAGCAAACCGAAAATGGCGATAGCTAAACAACCAGATACACCAGAGCAGTGATTATTTAAAATCCTGCATCACGCACTACTCATTCGGGGAACATCACTTATTCCGAACATCTGGTTAGTATTTCCTATCGTTTCCTAACTAGGACAGTAAGAAAACGAGACAAGAATATAGACCAAAAAAAAGAAAAATACAGCCTTTAACGACGCTGGATTTATTCAATTTTGTTATTAGTCTTAAAATCAGTTGTTTAGAAATACTCTTTTTCAAACTACCTTATCGCGAAAAAGATTTTAAGCAGTGGCCATGACAGAAATATTATGGCTATTATTCCTTTCTTTCATTAGCTCTCATTATACCATTGTATAAGTCAGAAAGTGGGGGCTGTCTATTGCGCTACACGTCAATCGGTTGCTATCTTAGCACGGCGTGGTGGGACGATTCGCGTAACATTAAAATAGGAAGAATATAATGGAAGAAAATATCTCAATGTTTAGTGCTTCAAATATTGAAGGATATATCAATACGTACGCAATTCCTTGGGGAATTAACATAGCAATGGCGCTCGCCATTTATATTGTGGGGCGTATTGTTGTTGGGTTGTTGCTATCGATATTTCGCCGAGTCATGGTGAAATCAAAATATGATCAAATGTTGGTAGATTTCCTCGAATCTATCATTAGCGCTATTTTGATGTTGTTCGTCATTGTCGCGTCTCTTAATCAATTAGGTGTTGATACGACATCGCTGGTAGCCATTTTAGGTGCCGCAGGTTTGGCCATTGGTCTGTCGTTACAAGATTCTTTGAAAAACTTCGCTGCTGGCGTAATGCTTTTAGTCTTTAAGCCATTTAGAGCGGGTAACTTCGTTGAAGCGGCAGGTACGGCTGGAGCCGTGAACAAAATCGGTATTTTCACCACCACTATGACAACCCCGGATAACAAAGAAATTATTATTCCGAATGGGGCTATCTACAGTGGAACCATTACCAATTACTCAGCGAAAGAGACGCGCCGCGTCGATATGGTTGTAGGTATTGGTTATGATGCGGATTTGAAAAAAGCCAAAGCAATACTTAACGAAATGGTTCAAGCTGACGAGCGTATCTTGCAAGACCCAGCGCCTACTGTGGCAGTGGCTGAATTGGCCGACAGCAGCGTGAACTTTGTGGTTCGTCCTTGGGTTAAGGCCGCTGACTTCTGGGGTGTGAAATTCGACTTTACTGAAGCTGTAAAACTCCGTTTCGACCAAGAAGGTATTTCTATTCCATTCCCACAAATGGATGTGCATCTTCACAAAACAGACAGTGAAGAAAATGCCTAATTAAACAGGTAGACTACAAAAACGCCACTGATGTGGCGTTTTTTTTTAATGACAATTCGGTCGTGTGGTGGTTTGCTGGTAATCGTTGAGGGCGCCGGTCATATTGGCTTGCAGATTCGCGATGCGAGATTGGGGCGCAGGGTGAGTAGACAGCAGTTCTATGGGTTGTTGCCCATTGCTGGCCGCTTCCATATTTTGCCATAACACCACAGATTCCCTGGGATCAAATCCCGCCTGAGCCATTAAGGCAAGACCAATTAAATCGGCTTCTGATTCATGGGCTCGGGAAAAGGGCAATGTAATGGCAACTTCCGATCCCATACCTATGGCCGCCATAATGGCGTCGCTGTATGCAACTTCGTTCGAACTAATGACTTGGGATACCGCCTGGGTGCCCAAATTGGTTAGTGTGGAAGTAGACATGCGCTCATTACCGTGATGGGCAATAACGTGACCTATTTCATGGCCAATAACGGCGGCAAGCTGAGACTGGGTTTTGGCCACATTCAGCAGTCCGGTATACACGCCAATTTTACCGCCGGGTAGGGCAAAAGCGTTGACCTGTTCATCTTCAAACACCACCACTTCCCATTCACCACTAAAGACGCTTTGAGGGACATAAGGGGTGAGGGATTTTGCCACACATTGTACGTAACTGTTTTCAACACGTTGGTTCGAAATGGTCAGTTCTTCTTTCATGCTGGAAAAAGCCTGCCCGCCCATTTCGGCCATCTGGGTTTCTGAATAGAGTAAAACCTGGTTGCGGCCTGTGGGCGAGGTGGCGCAGGCGCACAGGACCGTTAGCATTCCAGCAGTGGCGAAGGATTTTATCCTGCTTTTCATCTTTATTTCCTTTTCTTCTTTACTTTAGCCCGGTACCGGCGCTCATGCCTATTGAACCCGTTTAAAAACGTTCATTACCCTGGCTGACAGATTGTTTATTCATGCCGTCTTTACGAACAGTTTACAGTGATTTGGGCTGATGGGGAAAGAAATGCTCTGCTTCGCCTGTGAGTGTCAATGCCCATGAAACGTCATATTACTGTCGTAAACCTGTCATATAGCATCCTTAGTTTAGAGAAGTTTGGCGGCCCGCTATGGCTTAACGCACATTCACAATTTAAAATAAAATATAGGAACACACATGTTGATACAGGAAAAATGCAAAGCGGGATTTCTCGCACTTTTGATTTCATCGGTTTTATCTGGCTGTAGTTTAGATGGCGACGACGGCGCGCCCGGGATTCAAGGGGAACAGGGCGAACAAGGCGAGACAGGCAATGATGGCGAGGACGCCAGCCAAGGTGTGGCTCTTACCGTTGTGGGCCGAGCGATAGTGGGAGGCGAAGGCGCCGCAGAAATTGTCCAATACCATGGTGATACGCAAACAATTTATGCCACAAACGGTGAGTCTGACACGATTTCCGTTATTGATATAGCCAGCTTAACGGGTGAGGCGCTTACGTCACCACAAACGGCAACCAATTTGACTAACACCTCGCTGACCTTGCCAACGGAGGTGGATGGCGTGGCACTTGATGGCCTTACCAGTATCGCTGTGGCCGGCGATCTACTGGCTGTAGCTATCCCCGCTGATGAAAAAAGCGAAAATGGCTTTGTGCTGTTTTATGAAGGCTTGAATTCGGCAACCCCCACCTTTGTTAAAGCGGTGGAAGTGGGGAACTTACCGGACAATGTTACCTTTACCCCTGATGGCACAAAAGTCCTCACCGCCAACGAAGGTGAGCCGTCCGATGACTACACCTATGATCCTGAAGGATCAGTAAGCATTATTACTGTCACTGACGGTGTGCCATCTGATACATCAACTGCGGTGACCTTTGAAAGCTTTAACACTATGCAGAGTGACCTTGAAGCCATGGGCATGCAGTTTCCCAATCCCACTGGCCGAACCATTAATGGCGTAACGATAGATACCACGGTGGCCATGGATTTAGAGCCGGAGTACATCACCACCACCAATGACACCGCGTACGTTACTTTGCAAGAAAATAACGGGATCGCGGTTATCGATTTAGACACCTTGTCGGTGCAAATCTTCGGTTTAGGTGTCAAAGACTGGAGCGAATATCAAATTGATATTCAGGAAAACAGCAGTGTCAGCTTTGGACAATATGATGGCCTGTACGGCGTGTACATGCCCGATACCATCACTATGATGACTTGGAAGGATGCCACATTTTTACTTACTGCCAATGAAGGGGATGCCAGAGAGTATCTTTTCGATGCCGATGATGAAGACAGTTGTTTGGCTGCCGGTGGTCTGGAATATGATGACGGCGATTGTCTCGCGTATCTTGATGAAGTGAAAGTGGAAGATCTCGAGGCCGAGACAAACTCTGAACTGGCATTGCTGCAAGCAACCGGCGAGGCTGACGATCTTCGGGTCACCATGGCGATGGGGGATGCCGATGGCGATGGTCTGTACGATGCGGCCTACACCTATGGTGCCCGTTCTTTTACCATTTGGGATGAAAATGGTGAGGTGGTGTTTGATTCCGGTGATGATCTGGAACGCATTACCGCGTCCATACATAAAGAAGCCTTTAACAATGGTGATGATGAGAACGAAGGCGATAGCCGGTCGGAAAATAAAGGCCCTGAACCGGAAGCGATTACTGTGGGCACCTTAGGCGATCGTACCTATGCCTTTGTTGGAACTGAACGCATGGGGGGTATTTTTGTTTACGATGTGACCAACCCCTACGATGTGTCTTTTTCTGAGTATGTCATCAACCGTGACCTAACCGAAGGCTTAAAAGCCGAAGACAATATCGGTGATCTAGCGCCTGAGTCATTGGTTTATGTGCCCGTTGAAAATAGCCCTACCGGTGAAGCACTATTGATTAGTGGTAATGAAATCAGTGGCTCTGTAACGGTATGGGAAGTGGTTCCACAATAACCGGTTGTTGTAAAAGCGGTTAGAAGCCCCACCGACAGCGGATCCGGCACCTTAGTCTGTGTGCCGGATTTTATTCTCATTTTTCTGGCTGTATGATTTGCGTCATGACATTCTTTGTCTAAAACGCTAAGCTAGTAGCCTACAAAATCCGTTAATAGCCGGGGGTTCCGGTGAAATACGGGCTGTGGCTTTGTTAACAAGCCTCAGACGAGAATAAGAGAATTAAACATGTCTAAAAAGATCGTGATTAGCGGTGTCGGCCTGTGGACACCCGAACATGTTATTACTAACGACGAATTGGTTGCCAGCTACAACAGCTACGCAGATAAATACAACGAAGAATTTGCCGAACAAATCGCAGCGGGTAAAAAAGACGCCAAACCCCATTCCAGTGCGGCATTTATCGAAAAAGCCTCGGGGATCAAACAGCGCTTTATTTATCAAAAAGAAGGGGCCCTTGATATTTCCCGAATGCGCCCAGTTATTCCTGAGCGCGGTGATGAGGAATTGTCTCAACAAGCCGAAATTGCCTTGGCTGCCGCCACTAAAGCCCTTAGTGATGCCAATAAACAGCCCGAAGATATTGATGCGGTGATTGTGGCTTGTGCTTATACCCAACGTGCTTACCCTGCCATTGCCATTGAAGTACAAGAACGCTTAGGTATTAAAGGGTTTGGCTTTGATATGCTGGTGGCGTGTTCAGCCGCCACTTTTGGTATGCACAGGGCGTATGAAATGGTCGCTGCTGGTACCGCCCGGGCGGTACTGGTTATTAATCCTGAGCTGGTTTCTCCCCAAGTCAATTATACTGATCGTGACAGTCATTTTATTTTTGGCGACGTGGCCACTGCCACGGTGATTGAATCACAAGAGACGGTGGCCTCCGATGAGGTGTTTGAAATTCTTAGCACCAAAGCGGTTACTCAGTTTTCTAACAATATCCGCTCTAATTTTGGCTATATGAGCCGTGCGCACGACGCAGATCCTTACAGTGCCGATAAATTATTTCATCAGGCCGGACGTAAAGTCTTCAAAGAAGTGTGCCCCATGGCGGCAAATCACCTTGAGGAACATTTGGCGAGCCATGGCTTAACGCCTACGGATGTGCGCCGCTGGTGGTTGCATCAGGCAAATATCAATATGAATTTGCTAATCGGTAAAAAGTTACTGGGGCGTGAAGCCACTGCGGATGAAGCGCCTGTGGTATTGGATCAATATGCCAATACAGCATCGGCCGGCTCAGTGATCGCGTTGGCGCTGCATCATAAGGATCTGGTTGCCGGTGACGTGGGGGTTTTGTGTTCTTTCGGCGCAGGCTATTCCATTGGCAGTTTGGTTATTCGACGCTGCTAATTTAAGGGTATTGCAGTGCTTAGGGCTAGAAAAGGGACATTATGATTTCAGATATTGGTTATGGCCTTAGCGCGTTTGGATATTTAATACTGCTTCTTTTGCTGTTTACGGTGCGTAAGCCGGGTTTAGCAAAACACCTGTTGGTGTTGGCGACACTGGCGACGCTCATTTGGTCTGTTAGCTTTATTACCTTGCTAACCGGCCCGATTTCCATGAATCAGCTGTTAACGGCAGATACCGCCAAACAAATGGTGTGGTTGTTGTTTATCGCCGGTTGTTTACGAGACGATTTTACCACGCTATGGGATGTTTTACGTCGTCCGGCTACCCTGGCGATCCTCGCCCCGTCGGCCGTGGCATTGTTGCTGCCGCTTGTTACCACCATCCCGTCTGACTGGCGTTTTTTGTTCCTTACCGTGCTCTCCCTTGAGGTGCTTATTTTACTTGAGGTGATGTTTCGTCAATCAGGTGAAAACCAGTGGGCATTTAAACCTCTGGTTTTGTACCTTGGATCCATGCATCTGTTTGAATTTGTCATGTATGCCAATGCCACCATGGTGACGAAGGTGGAACTAATTTATCTGGTGTCCCGAGGCTATATTTATTTTCTCATGATGCCGCTTTTAGTGGTGGCCATAAGACGTATTAAGCATTGGGGCGTGGATATTTTTATCTCCCGGGAAGTGGTGTTGCACAGTTCCTTGTTACTGGTGGCGGGCATTTACCTTATGGTGATGGCTTCAGCCGGTTATATTGTTAATTTTATAGGCGGCAGCTGGTCTACCACCATCCAAACCATATTGGTGTGTTATCCCTGGCACTGTTGATTACGTTGGTGTTGTCAAACAGTTTCCGTACGCGAATCAAAGTCTTTATTACCAAACACTTTTTTGCCAATCAGTTCGATTATCGGGTTGAATGGGTAAAATTAACAAAAGCGCTGTCATCGCCACCTGAAGATAAAAATCATGTTTATTCCATCGCCCTTGAAGGGCTACTCGGGGCGATTAATTACGATACGGGGTGTTTGGTTAAATCCACCGGGATGGATTTGGAAGCGGTGGCGTGTGAAAAAATGGAAACCCTCCTACCTGAAGAAGAAAGGATCATTAATCAATTAACCCCGTTTTGTGTTAGAACCGGTTGGTTGGTGGATATTCAGGAGTATACCTCTAAACCCTTTGAGTACGATGGTCTACAACTGGATAGAGAAGCCTTAAAGCATTGTCGTTTTCAGTTAGTATTACCCTTGTTAAAACGAGAGGAAATATGGGGCTTTGCCCTGCTTGAGACCCAAGAAGGCGAAGCGCTGGATTTAAACTGGGAAGTCAGAGATTATTTAAATGCCGTGACCGAGCAGGTGGGGACCTATATTTATCATCACGAAGCAGCCAGCGCGGTGGCGGAAAATGCACAGTTTGCCGCCTTCAATCGTATGTCGGCTTTTGTGCTACACGATTTAAAAAATGTGATGGCGCAAATTGATTTGATTTTGTGTAATGCCGAGCAGCATAAGGATAATCCGGAATTTATTGAAGATACCTTTGAAACCCTGCATTATACCAAAGCGCGAATGGATAAGATGTTGCGTCAGTTAACCGAGAAGAAAATTGATGAGGCTGGCGTATTTTCCGCTCATAACCTTTCTGTACTGATCCAACAGTTAATTGAGACACGGTGCCAATCAATAGAGCCTATACCGACCATCCACATAGAAAGCGAAGCGAAAGTGGTGGTGGATCCGGAGAAATTTACCAATGTGATTTATCACCTTGTCAGTAATGCACAACAGGCTACCCCAGATTCCGGCTTTGTCAGTATTGCTTTGGAATGTGATGAACAAAACCAACGTCAGTTGGTACGCATAAAAGACAATGGCTGTGGTATGGAAAAAGTCTTCATTGAACAGCGCCTGTTTAAGCCTTTCGATACAACTAAAGGTAATGCAGGCATGGGAATAGGCGCATACGATGCAAAAAATTATATGCAATCCATAGGTGGAAAACTGCTGGTAGAAAGTGAAGTGGGCAAAGGAAGCTGCTTTACTTTGGTGTTTTCACTAAATTAAATCTATTCCTCAACGAAATATTAGAGATGGGATTACTACAATGACGGATACGATTCTCGTTGTCGATGACGACCTTGGCATCCAGAAACAACTAAAATGGAGTTTTACCGACTATAACGTGGTTTTTGCTGATGATAGAAGCTCAGCCATTGCTCAGTTACGTCGTTATGAACCCAAAGTAGTGACACTGGATCTTGGATTACCGCCTGATCCTGCCAATGCCTCTGAAGGGCTTAAAACGCTGGATGAAATCATGGCCTTAGCACCACGGACAAAAGTCATTGTGGTCACGGGCAATAATGATAAAGAAAATGCCTTAAGAGCCATTGATTCAGGGGCTTATGATTTTTATCAAAAACCCATTGATTCTGACACCATCAAGTTATTGGTCAACCGGGCATTGAATCTGGCGAACCTTGAGCACGAAAACCGGGTGTTAGCTAAAGCCCGTCCTGCCATGGGACGCATCATTGGTAACTCGGAAGCGATTCAGGCAGTGATGCGTAAAGCGGAAAAAATAGCCTGCACAGATATCAGTACCCTTTTGCAGGGCGAAAGTGGTACGGGTAAGGAAGTTTTTGCGCGAAGTATTCATGAGCATAGTCCTCGCAAAGACAAACCTTTTGTTGCCATTAACTGCGCATCTATACCTGAAACCCTGCTTGAAAGTGAATTGTTCGGTTACGAAAAAGGGGCATTTACCGGTGCCAATAAAACCACGTTGGGGAAAATAGAAACGGCCCAAGGCGGCACGCTTTTTCTTGATGAAATCGGCGATATGCCCATTGGCCTGCAGGCGAAAATGTTACGCTTTTTACAAGAACGGGTTATCGAGCGGGTAGGGGGAAGAAGCGAGATCCCCGTTGATATTCGGGTGATTTGTGCAACACACCGTGATTTGCAACAGATGGTGGCCGACGAAACATTTCGGGAAGATTTATATTATCGTATTGGCGAAATCCCAATTTTTATTCCGCCTTTACGGGAACGTGATCAGGATATTATTTTACTGGCCCGGACGTTTTTAAATCTCTATCGCGAAGAATTTAATGCCAAAGCAAAAAGTTTTTCTGATGGTGCAATCCAAGCCATGCTGGCGCACCGATGGCCCGGTAATATTCGAGAGTTACAAAATAAGCTTAAATCTGCGGTGATTATGGCCGAAGGCGCAGTGGTTCAAGCGGAGGATTTAGGGCTTATGCCGCCGCGGGGTGATAATGAGGTTGAAACCTTGAACCTGCGAGAGGTTCGCGAGCAAGCAGAAAGTCGAGCGATAAGACGGGCTTACCAAACGGCTGATAAAAACATGTCGAAAACCGCAGAGTTACTGGGCGTAACGCGGCCAACCTTGTATTCATTAATAGATAAATATCATATGGAAGATATTAAAACCGGTATGTAACACGTATCACAAGGCCAGCTAATCTGCTGGCCATTCTATACTGGCGAAGTTGGTCAAAGACGTCTTTAAAATGGCATTGGATAGACCAAACTTGGTTTCCAATTTATTTGGATAGGTCTTAGGCTCTTCGTCCATACAGGCTTCTGTAGCACCTACCCAACAGTCCCGCTGGGATAACTTAGCAGCATACAAACAAAAATCCATGATCGCGAAGGTTTGTGGCCAGTCTAAATCAAAGGGCTTACGACGACATAACGGCAAGGCGCAAAAGCCGATACTGCATGTGGCTTTTATCGTAACTTCATTGGGTAGGTGGAAGTTATTATTTTTAACCGCCGTTAACAGTCGATCCGCCAGCTCCACAGCATCTTCACGATTGGCATTTCGGCAGACGGCTAAAAATTCCTCCCCTCCCCAGCGAATGAGTAGATCCGTCTGGCGAAATACTTCTTTAAGTATATCGGTGAACTGGATCAGAAAACGGTCGCCGGCAAGATGCCCGTACTCGTCATTAATGCGTTTAAAATAATCAATATCGATTAAAAAGCAGATTAAATCACTGTTGGGCACCGGCGTGTCATCGGTTTGTGAGGCGTAGTGATGTTGCACACGCTGAATTTCCCCAGGCAATTGGGCATTGAGGAAGTTTCGGTTGTATAAACCGGTAAGGGGATCACGCATACTGACCTGTTCTAATGCATGAAAGGCTTCTTCAAGTTGTTGATTTTTTAACTCTAGCTCATTGGTTCTGTTTTTCACTTCTCGGGCTAAGCGACGGTTCTGAATATATTGGTTGTAGCGACTCCACAGCAGAAAAATAAACAGCAATAAGGAAACAAGACTGCCTAAGGCGAGCATGTTTTGCAGATTTTGCTCACGCACATTAGCCAGTTCTACGCGTCGATTTTTTTCTTTAATTTCGAAGGCTTGGGCTTGCCGCTGCATTTCAATTTGTGCATTGGTTTTGGCTAGCGTTACCGATTGGTTTACGTCGAGTTGCTTAGCCTCTAATGCGGTTTTCACACTAAGGGCCTCAAATGCGTGCTGGTAGTCTTCTCTAGCCGTATAGGCCTGAATAATTTTGTCCTGGGCGAGGATTTGTGTATTTAGCTCTCCATGCCCCTGTGCTTGATGAAATGCCCATTCAGCATGCCTTAACGCCCGCTCGAAGTTATTTAACTCTAAAAAGGCATCGGATAAGGCAAGGTGTATTTGCGTTGCCAATGAATCATAACCTTGTGAACGGGCTTCTTCTAATGCGGTACGCAGATATTTAAGCCCTGTCTCATATTCACCTTTAGCAATGGCGACTCGGCCTAAGGAGGCTTGGGTTGATTCTAAATCTAACGGTGCATTCATTGCGCTAAAAGACGTAAAGGCTGCCAACAGATTCTTTTCTGCCGCAGCATAATCCTCCATTTTTACAAATAATTCACCAAGCACGCTATGGGTTCTCGCCATTTCATAGGTGCGGCCGAGTTCTTTATTTATATTTAAGGCATCTTCTAAATACGTTTTGGCTTCGTCATATTTTTCCATATCCAGATAGACGCTGCCAATTTCAGATAATGTTCGCGCAACTTTTTCGTTGTCGTTGTACTGATTCAGGGAGGATAATGCTTCTTGTAGTGCCAATAGACTTTTGTCAAATTGGCCTTCGGCATGAAGCAAAATTCCAATATTTAGTTGTTGCAAGGCCACACCATGCAGATCGCCCTGTTCAATAAACAGGGCTCTGGCATTGCTAAAGAGTGTCATTGCCAAAGAATAGCGAGATTGCAAATAATTGATTTGCCCCCGTTCGGCCATGGTTTTGGCTACCATGTTATTTTTTTGATATTTTCGAAAGGTGTTCTCAGCATTACTAAAAAAAGTGTCGGCTAACTCATATTTACTTTGCAAACGGGCAATTTTGCCCAATTCAAATTGAATGGCAGCGTTTTGTAGCGGTGCGCTTTCTGGGGAATTTTCTTTTAGCAGACTTACTGCGAGAGATTCGGCTACAGATACCTGCCCCGCATTATAGGCAGAGCGAATCCGTTCCAATAGCGCAGTTATTTCATTGGCTTGTCCAGTTTGCTCTTGTCCGAAAGCCACATGTGGCATGACGCTACAAAAAAACAGTAAGCTGCCAACTAGTTGGCTTCTCATAATCATCCTAATATGAAAAATACATTCGTGGAAAAAACGCGAATTTTCTCCTTCCTTAAACCAGTCCTATGATAAAATGAAGAACCGGATCAGACTTTTTTCGTTGTGTCATCCATTGCACAAAAGTAAGCCATTGTCATACTTTTAAGTAATACTTTAAAGAGTTTGTTTTTATAATTGAACACTCGTTATTCATTTTTCTTCTAAGTGTTCGGGGCAGCACTTTAATATCAAGTCTAATTGTAAGCAAGAAAGCGTTTGTTTTTCGTATCTTACACCCGTTAGAACAAAGGGTGGGGAGAGATACATGCATACGATTAGAGCAAGACCAAATATTAATGCTTCCTTAATAATTATGATAGTGATTTTATGACAATAACGGTAGCATGTTTTAAAATATATAGGGATATTTATATATACCTTTAGATTTTCTTTACTTATTTTTTGCCTGGTAATCTACCTTAGGTATCCGTGAACAGCGAGTTCGTTCTAATTGATGTGGGATACTGTTAGTATTATTTATCTAGTTTGAGCCCGTTTAAGGAGATACGTTTGGGAAAAGCTACCGTAATGTCCATGCTGTTGTTGCTGTTTAGTGTCTGCACACATGCGCAATCTGATCTAGACGATGCTTTTGATAAATTCAGTGCCTTATATAAACAACGATTTGGGCAGATTCGTGCTTGTTTAAACCCAACAACTACCCGCTTTAGTGTTTGTTCGCCAGCGTTACGAAACGACGGGAACGCGCCCTATATTCTGCATCATTCGAAGCCAACAGAAAAAGTGGTGGTGTTGTTACACGGACTAAGTGATTCGCCTTTTTATATGCGCGGCATTGCCCAAGCTTTATTTGATAAAGGGATGAATGTGATTGTTCCCCTTAATGTGGGACATGGGCAGCTGGTCGCCGATGACGACATGAGCGACAGTGATCTGGCTGAGCGCTGGAAAGAACACCTCAATGATGTGATAGCAATTGCTCCTGAATTGGGGAATAAAATCTATTTGGGGGGCTTTTCAACGGGGGGAGCCTTAGTGGTTGATCACTATTTGCATCACCCTGAAAATGTTGCCGGCATCATGTTATTTTCCGGGGCATTGGCGTTGGATAGTGGCGTTGAAAAATTGTCTCGCATTTGGGGGATACAGTGGATTGCAGGCTTACTTGACGGTGAGTACATCACCCATGGGCCGAACCCGTATAAATATCCCACTATCGCCAGTTTTGCTGGCCTTGAGTTGATGGAAGTGATCAATGACATTCGCGATCAATTGGCACAAGGCAAAACGGTTGATGTGCCGGTGTTTGCGGCTCATTCTCAGGCTGACTCCACCACACCCATAAGTGGTATCGAAGATCTTTTGGCTCATACCACCGCCACCAATACCTTTTTCGTTATCGATAAGGGGTATAAGTTGTGTCATGCTAATCTTGTAATGAATCAAGCTATGGTCAATGACCTTCACTTTAACAAGCAGAACGTTGACTTGAGGGATCCCTGCGCTGTACCCACTAAAAATCCGCTGTTTAGTCAGATGATCATGATGATGGACTCATTTGTTGATAATTAGGCGTTCAATTTGTTTTTGCTTGTAAAGGGTTGAAATTGTAAGTTTTATCTCCATAAATAAGGCCAAAGTAAGCGGGAAAGTATCAATATTTGTTTTTAGAATTTTATAGCTAAAGTCTGTATACCGCAGATATAACAATGGATTTATCTACGTATTATACTGCGATAGATCAATTATCAGTGTTTTAATACATCTCCGTGTTGCTTATAAGATTGAGAGTCTGACATTATTTTAGTCTCTGTATTGGTGGAAAAACTGCGAAAACAGAAAGGGAAGAGTCTTCATGTTCGCTATTGATTATCAAATTCTCATTGCTGCTGTGTTGCTATTTGTGGGAATTCTGGCGAGTAAACTATCCCCTCGATTGGGATTACCTTTACTGGTTTTGTTTTTGCTTGTGGGCATGCTGGCCGGTGAAGATGGTCTGGGCTTGGCATTTGATGATGCTCAGACTGCCCATGCCCTGGGTACGATTGCTTTAGCCCTTATTCTGTTTGATGGCGGTTTACAAACTTCTTTAACGTCAATAAAACAGGTTTGGAAACCGGCCTCCTTTCTTGCCACCCTGGGGGTGGCTATTACCGCCGGCGTAACAGGGGTAGCGGCTGCCTATATTATTGGTATTCCCCTCATCGTGGGATTACTCATTGGCGCTATTGTTGGTTCCACGGATGCTGCGGCCGTTTTCTCTATTCTACGTAATGCCGGTATTCACATTAACTCAAGGCTAAAATCCACCCTTGAGATTGAAAGTGCCTCGAACGATCCCATGGCCATATTCCTTACGGTAGGTATTCTTGAACTGATTACCAATCAAATGGATCTTGGCTGGGATTTGGCTCTTTTGTTTCTTCAGCAAATGGGCGTCGGTACCATTGTTGGTCTCGGAATGGGGTGGCTTGCCGTAAAGCTGATTAATCGCATTACCTTGAATTCCGCAGGTTTGTATCCAGTGCTGGTGGCCGTTTGTGGTTTGTTGACTTTCGGCATATCCGCTAGTCTTGGCGGCAGTGGGTTCTTGGCAACCTTTATCGCCGGTGTTTTTATTGGCAATAACCGTTTCGTATTAAAACGGGCCACGTTTATGTTTCATGATGGTTTGGCCTGGCTTGGTCAAATTGCCATGTTTGTCATGTTGGGGTTATTGGTTAACCCTGCGTCCTTGTTGCATATTTGGTTTGAGGGCTTGCTGATAGCTGCAATTCTCATCTTTGTTGCACGCCCACTTGCGGTCTTTCCGTTTTTGGCCTTTGCGGGCTTTAATCGCAGAGAAATTACTCTGGTTTCCTGGGTGGGGCTGCGAGGCTCTGTACCCATTATTCTGGCCATATTTCCGTTGTTGTTTGATATTCCGCAAGCCTATCTTATTTTCAATGTAGTGTTTTTCGTTGTACTGATTTCTGCCACCTTGCAGGGATCGACCTTACCGTGGATGGCGAAGCGGTTAAAGCTAATCGAAGAAGCTCCGGTGACACCGGCGGCCACGCTGGAAATCAGCGCCTTAGGGGATGTTGATGTGGATATCGTGCAGTATACTTTGGGACATTCAGCTCGGGCGGTTAACCGTACCCTAGCGGAATTGGCGTTGCCGGAAGGAGCCGTGGTGGCAATGATAACCCGAGGAAGTGCCGTATTCCCGCCAAGGGGGTCATCGGTATTGATGGCTGGCGACCATATATTTATTCTGCTTAAACCCGGTTTACGGCCCTTTATTGACTGTATTTTCTCCCATACGAACAGCTTGGGCGAGGCCGCCCTTGCGAGCGGTAATTTGGTGTTAAAAGGGGCGGCGCGTCTGGAAGATATTCATCACTCTTATGGTATTGAATTTCCATCGAAACAAACCTCGACCCTTGATGAATTTTTAAAGCAACAAAGTGGGCATGATCTCAGTGATGGTGAGGTTTTGTCTTTGGATAATGGCATATTTGAAGTTAAAGCCATTAGACGCGGCCAGATAGTGGCGGTGCAGTACAGCCGTGAAACCCAGTCGGCTAAGCCGACCGGGTGATAAGCGTTTAATGTGTTGCCGCGTATTGTTCCACTTCGGACCAAACCCGTAACAGGTTACCGCTAAGGACTTTTTCAATGTCTTGACGGCTGTAACCTCTATCCAGCATGCCCTGAATAAGATTGGGGTAAGTGGAAACATCTTTTAAGCCAATGGGCAGTGAGTCGCCAACGCCGTCAAAGTCAGAGCCAATACCCACATGCTCAATGCCAATAAGTTCCACCACATGATCAATGTGATCAAGTACCTGGCTTAGGGTGGAGTAGGGGTACGGATTTTCTTCACGGAATTTGGCATCAAACTCAGACACCAAAGGGCTGTCTTTACCGACTTCATCAATGAGTTTGTTTTTCTGTTTGGTATAGTTAGCACGCCAGTCTTGGGTTTCTTTAGAGACAAAGCTAGAACCAAAATTGATCATCACCACACCGCCATTCTCGCCCAGCTTTTTCACCATGTCGTCATCCATGTTGCGCTCGAAGCCCGGCGTGTATTTACGTAATGACGAGTGGGAGGCGATCACCGGCACCTTACTGATTTCAACGGCCTGATAAAAGGCTTCGTCTGACACATGGGAGATATCCACCATGATCCCTAAGTTATTCATCTCCACCACCAGTTTTTTACCGAAGGGGCTCAGGCCATGCCATTGACGTCTTAAATCGTAGGAGGAATCGGCAATATGGTTCGACAGTGAATGGGCTAACGTGATGTAGCGGATCCCGCGTTCATAAAAGGTTTTTAGGTTGTCCATACTACCTTGAATGGGAGAGCCGTTTTCCATTCCCATGGGTAAGGATATGAGTCCTTTTTTAAATTGTGCTTTTACATCGGCCACAGATTTGGCTATGGCAAACTTATCTGGTGAGCGATAGACCATGGCTTCCACTAAATCGATGAGCTGATGGGCAACTGCTGTTGACTCTGCTGAATTATCTAAGCTGGCTGGTACATATATCGACATAAAGGGGGCGGTTAAGCCGCCCTTGCGGGCCCGAGGGTAATCAAAATTGCCCCCTTGAGTTGCCTTGCTGACATCTTCCCATTTTCTGTGCACCCGATAGGGTACGTCTATATGGCCATCGACGATAATGGTTTCCTGTGCAATGCGGTTTGCTTCGTCAGAAACCACAGGTATATCCGCTGCCTGCAACGAGAGACTTGCCAGCGAGAGAAGAGCGGGTATTAATACGGCTAGTGGTTTTTTGCCTTTGCGTCCCATGAATTTTCCTTTTTTATTGTTGGTGTGTGATTGAAGTATGGGCCACCTGCTAATGTGGCTAATACTGCCTGTTTCAATACAGGTAATCTCAGATTACGGAATAATGGGCCATCACTCAATGATTCTGCTTGTCTCGACGTGCTAAAAAAACAAAAAAAGAAAGAGAATGCTTTTTTCTGCCGGTTTAGGTAACAAGAACGTGTAATAAAAGTTTAAATTTTGATATGGTTTTCTCGCGTGACTTACAGGTTTAAATACGGGATACTGCGTCACAACCTGTATAAGTCGCATGTGTGCTTAAGCAGGCTAGCAAATTAATCTTCGTGGTAATCCTCTGCTAAGCAGTGTTAAGGGAGCCTGGTGACCGCACGTGTTGAAGGTCATAACGCGGGAACTGCAGGCATTCATCCATGGGCTTTCCCTGGCGAATTTCACTTATTTGATTATCACTAATAAACGTAATGAGAAAAGAATTATGGCGATAAACTACGTACCGCTAAACAAAGAAAATCATAAAGATATAAAAGTAGCGGTGAATAACGCGTTCGCGTTTGCAAAAAATACCCATTTATCTGCGGCATCAATCCGCGAATATGCCCAATTGGCGTCTTCAATGCCAATTGTTTTTATCCAAGATCCCAAGTCTGAGCGTTACCACACAGTGGCGATGTTAGGTATGGAACAAGGTCAAAACCTGTTTTTACTCACCGACAAGTGGAAAGGGCCTCACGTACCGATGAATATCTTACGTTATCCCTTTGATATTCGTCCTGAAGGTGAAAAACTCGGTGTTTACATCGATGAAAACAGCGATTTAGTGGGTAAAGACGAAGGTCAGCCGTTGTTTAAAGAAGACGGTGAACCTGCTGAATTTTTGGAAAACCGTCAAAAATTCCTCGGTGATTTGGCCAACAGTGAAATGATGACCCAACGCTTTATTCAGCAAGTGATTGATCTGAAACTGCTTGATCCTATCCAAATCCGTTTGACCTACAAAGATGGTCAACAGCGCAACGTGACCGGCATGATGAGTATCAATGAAAAACGCTTAATCGAATTGCCGGAAGAAAAAGTGGTAGAGCTGCACAAGCAGGGCTTCTTAGGCGCACTTTACGCCATTATGATGTCTATGGGCCAACTTAACCGTTTGGTGGAGTTGTCCAATGACACAGAGAATCCTATTGCCAATATGCAGATCACTGCTGCACAGCCTGAGCCAGCACCTGCTGCGAACGCCTAATCGTCCACGGGCAGCATTGTCCGTGTGAAAACAGACAGTCATAGCGCTAAAGCGGGCATAATAGCCCGCTTTTTTTATGTCAGGAGAAAAAATGATAGCAATTTCACAGGCCAAAATTAAGTTAGCTGAAGATTATTGGTGTGATGTTGAGAACTTTGTTTGTGAGACCGGCCAACATACCGCCATTGTGGGCGCCAATGGCAGTGGAAAATCATCATTGGCCGCGGTGATTGCCGGTGAAGGTGTGCTAGAAGCGGGTGAGCGAGATATTGCCACCACTGTGGGCTGGGTGAGTGTTGCTCAGCAACAGGCGCTAATTGCACAGGAAAAGCAAAAGGATGATGCGGATATTCTGGACGTCATTCCCGAGCCCACCCCCGCCCTAGAGATCATCGTGGGCAAAGACAACGCCTTATCCCATGCGCAGCGTGAGCAATTTGAAATACTCATCGAGGGGCTGTCCATGGGCCATTTTTTACGCCATGACTTTCTTGGTTTATCCACTGGGGAAACCCGCAAGGTGTTGTTGGTGAAAACCCTTTTAGATATGCCTTCCTTACTGGTGCTCGATGAGCCTTGGGATGGTTTGGATAAAGACTCATGTGCGTTTTTAAATGACTATTTGCAACGTATTGCCCATAAGGTGACCGTGGTTTTAGTGATCAATCGAATCAGTGAAATTCCCGCGTTTATCAAACGTGTGGTATTGATGGATGAAAGTAAAATCGCTTGGCAATCAACGGGGAAGGAAGCCATTGAAGACGATATTGCGCATCTTAAACAGCTGTTCCATCTTAATCAGCCTGTTTCCGCGTTGCCAGAAAGGGATGAACTGCGGTTTTCACCCAAAATGCAAAGTGACGATGAGGATCTCGTCATCTTGCAAAACGGTCATGTGAGTTACGATGACCAGGTGGTATTTACAGGTTTAGATTGGTGCATTAAAAAAGGCGAGCATTGGCAGGTGGTGGGGCCCAATGGTTCAGGAAAAACCTGTTTGTTGTCGATGATCACCGGAGATAATCCCCATTGCTATACCAATGATCTCACCGTGTTTGGCTATAAGCGAGGCTCGGGCGAAAGCATCTGGGATATCAAACAACATCTTGGTCTGGTTTCAAACAGCTTTCATCTGCAATATACCGTTAACTGTTCAGTCCTTCACGTTGTGCTTTCCGGGTTTTACGACAGCATCGGCTTGTATGAACAACCGTCGGTAAAACAAAAGCAATTGGCTCGGGAATGGTTAACTCTTGTGGCCTTGGCCGATCAGGCTGACACGCCTTTTCAATCCCTTTCCTTTGGCGATCAGCGCTTGCTGCTTATTGTTCGGGCGATGGTGAAGCATCCTACCTTGTTAATACTGGATGAACCTTGTAATGGCCTCGATGAAATTAATCGTTTAAAAATACTGGCCTTGCTTGAATTGTTGGCCCAATCCGGCGAAAGTACCTTACTTTATGTGAATCATCACAGTGAAGATAAGATTGCAGGCATTGGCAGCATTTTGGATATGCAACAGTTCGCACCAGCGCGCTAAATCCCACCGCTTTTCCCCTTCACAATAACCTGTGTTGTTGTGGGGGGATTTATTTCACCTTTGACATATTTCTTTTTCAGCGCTTTTTCTGCACGTTTTTCAGTCACTTTATCACATCACCTGTATGTATAAACAGTGTGTAGGCCGCTATTTACGTGGCTTTCAGCCATGTTTTTCCTTGACAGTGGGGAAAGTAGAGACCAAACTGTCCAATAGGTGGGTAAAAGTGGCAAATTGTGGATCGAAGTATCAACGTTTTGCAGATTCAGTACTCAGAAAACAAGAACAACAAGAGCACTAAATAAAAGGCTAGGGGAATGTTCCGCGGCGCTAATGCAATCAATCTAGATCCCAAAGGCAGACTGGCTATACCAACAAAATACCGCCAGTCGCTTCTGGATGATTGTAACGGACAACTGGTCTGCACAATCGATACACAGCAAAGTTGTTTGCTACTTTACCCCCTTCCCGAATGGGAAGAGATCGAGCTGAAGTTAAGTAAGTTCTCTAGCATGATCCCGGCTGAACGCCGAATGCAACGCCTTTTGCTTGGCTATGCCACCGAAGGTGATATGGACAAGAGCGGTCGATTCTTATTGTCCGCACCTCTGCGGCAACACGCAAAACTCTCTAAAGAAGTCATGCTCGTCGGTCAGCTCAATAAATTTGAGATTTGGGATGCAGAAATTTGGGCGAATCAAATTGATGCAGATATGGAGAAAGAACGCGAAGGAACCTTTGAATTGACCGATCGCCTACAGGAATTTTCGCTATGAGCCAGCCGACATTTAGTCATATTTCGGTATTGCTTAACGAGTCAGTGACCGCGTTAGCCATCAAACCTGACGGCACGTACATTGATGCGACCTTTGGTCGTGGCGGGCATTCTGCACAAATTCTAGCGGCGTTAGGTGAACAAGGTCGATTAATTGCCTTTGATCGGGATCCCCAAGCCATTGCAGCAGCCCAGCGCTATAAAGATGATCCCCGCTTTACCATTATCCATGAGCCCTTTGGTGAAATGGTACAGGTGATTGAGGGCATGTCGCTAAAAGGCAAAATTGACGGCGTACTCATGGATTTAGGTGTCTCTTCGCCGCAGTTGGATGATGCCAGCCGTGGTTTTAGCTTTATGAAAGATGGACCGTTAGATATGCGCATGGACACCAGCCGAGGTCAAAGTGCCGCCGACTGGCTTGCTACCGCTGAAGAGCAGGATATTGCGCAGGTGATTAAAGAATTTGGTGAAGAAAAATTCGGCAAACGTATCGCCCATGCCATTGTTGAACGGCGCAAAACCCAACCGGTTACCCGTACCGCCGAGCTTGCTGAACTGATTGATGAAGCCGTGCCGGTAAAAGATAAATACAAGCACCCCGCAACGCGGGCTTTCCAAGGTATCCGTATTTACATTAATGCGGAGCTCGAGCAATTACGGGTGGGTCTTAAGGCTGCAGTGGAAGTGCTGGCGCCCGAAGGACGCCTGGCGGTTATCTCCTTTCACTCCTTAGAAGATCGTTTAGTTAAGCGCTTTATCAAAGAACAAAGCCGAGGCAAGGTGGTGCCTCATAACCTGCCCATCACCCAGGCTGAGATTGACGCTGATAAAGTTTTAAAAGCGTTGGGTAAGGCCATTAAGCCTTCAGAGGAGGAAATTGCACATAATGTGCGGTCCCGAAGCGCAGTACTCAGGGTGGCCGAAAAGTTATGACGAGCCAGCAAAGCCAGAGGACGCCAACCTCAACAAACTTCAGTCTCGTGCTGATCCTGGTCTCAGATTTGGCCCGCAACAAGTTGCGGGTTTTGTTGTATTTAATGGTTGTGACTTCCGCCATTGCTGTGGTGTTGGGCAGTCACCTTAATCGTCAGCAAAATATCGTCATGGAATCCTTGATGCAGGAAAAAGACGATCTGGATGTGGAATGGCGCAATTTGGTGTTAGAGCAACGGGCTCTCACCGAACACAACCGCATTGAAAATGAAGTGGAAAAAAACCTGGATATGTATCGCCCCTCTGCTGAAGAAGAAGTGGTGGTGAAAATAAAATGAGCCTGTTTAATTTGCCAGCCAAAAAAGCCAAGACCGGTGCGAGACAAAATGTCACGCCATCACTGGTGCAGTGGCGATTTGTTTTGGTGATCGCACTGGTGGTCAGTGTGTTTACCGGGCTGGGCGTTCGGGCGGCGTACATTCAGGTGATTGCCCCGGATAACCTCATTCAGCAAGGTGACAGCCGTACCATGCGTACGCGCAACATGCCCACGTATCGCGGCATTATTACCGACCGCAATGGCGTAGAGTTAGCAGTTAGCGTACCGGTACGGGCCATTTATGCCGATCCTAAAATCATTCATGAGCAAGATGGTCTGGCGCAGCAGGATCGATGGGAAGCCTTAGCCGATGTACTAGGCCAGGACGTAGAAAAACTGCGCAGTAAAGTACAAAACCCCAAAAGACGGTTTGTTTATTTGCAACGTCAGGTGTCGCCGGCCATGGCAGATTATGTGGCGAAGCTGGGGATACCGGGAATTTATCTGCGTCGGGAAAGCCGTCGTTATTATCCCAACGGTGAAGTGACCGCCCAGTTAATCGGCATTACCGATGTGGATGATAAAGGTATTGAAGGTTTAGAACGTCTTTATAACGATTGGCTAACGGGCACGCCGGGCTCAAGGGTTATTAGGCGGGATGCCAAAGGACGTCAGGTTGAAGTTCTAAAAACCACAGACGGTGAAAAAGCCGGTGATCTCACCTTGACCATCGATCAGCGGATACAGGCCCTGGCGTATCGGGAAATCAAAGAAGCCATGCTGTACTATAAGGCAGCCTCGGCCTCGGCCATTGTTGTCGATGTACATACTGGCGATATTCTCGCCATGGTAAATGCCCCTTCGTTTAATCCCAATGATCGCAGTAATGTTTCGCCTCATCGTATGCGCAATCGCGTGATCACCGATGCCTTTGAACCGGGCTCGTCACTTAAACCCATAGCGGTATTGTCGGCTTTGGAATTCGGCAGCGTGAAAGTGGATGACATTATTGATACCAATCCTGGCTGGATGCGTCTTGGCGGCAGTCTGGTTAAGGATCATCGAAATCTAGGTAAGCTGACACTGGAAGAAATTATTCAGCATTCTTCTAATATGGGCACCTCGAAATTGGCACTGGGTGTACCTAAGCAGTTTTTGCTCGATACCTATTACAACATGGGGTTAATGAGTGACACGGGTACCAATCTGCCAGGTGAAAGTAACGGGCTTTTTCATGAACGCAGCCGATGGTCCGATTTTGAATTGGCAACGTTATCGTTCGGATATGGCATTTCCGTGACCACGGCCCAGCTAGCTCGTATGTATGCCACCATTGCCAATGGCGGCGTCAATATGCCACTTAATATCGTGAAAAATACCGATAACCAGGCATATCAACCTGAGCCTCAGCGGGTGGTTTCCAAAGCAAGTGCCGATGCCGTGTTATCCATGTTAGAGAGCGTGACACAACGTGGTGGAACGGCTACGAAAGCGGCGGTGCCCGGCTACCGTGTTGGCGGTAAAACCGGTACCAGCAGAAAAGCCATTGCAGGTGGCTATGGTGATGAATACGTGAATATTTTTGCCGGCGTGGCCCCGTTAAGTGATCCCCAAATTGTCACCGTGGTGTTGATTAATGAACCCAGTGGCGATCTTTACTATGCCGGCGATACGGCGGCGCCTGTCTTTTCAGCGATAACGGGTGGCGCTTTGCAATTGCTGAATATTCTGCCTGACGACAAACAGGTGACCTCAACGACGTGGTTGAACGGAGAGCGTAATGGTAGTTAGCGCATTCGAACAGAGCTTAGGCGTATTGCTGACAAAGTTTGGTATTAATGCACCGGACATACGGATAAAAGGCCTTACGCTAGATAGTCGTGAGGTGACGCCGTCGTTGGCCTTTGTGGCGGTAAAAGGGCATAACCGTGATGGCAGAGATTTTATTCCCCAAGCCATCAGTTTAGGTGCCAAAGCCATTTTGGCACAAACCGAAACGGTGCGTGAACATGGTCGAATGGAAATGCGCGGCAATACCATTATTGTCCATCTGTATGAATTAACAGACATATTATCGTCTTTAGCGGGGGCATTTTACGATTATCCGGCAACCAAAATGCGTTCTGTCGCGGTGACCGGAACCAATGGCAAAACTTCCGTGGTTCAAATGTTGTCCCAGCTGACAACCCTAGATGGTACGCGGTGTGCAGCGGTGGGGACGCTAGGAGCTGGAGTATACCAAGGTGAAAATACACAGTGGAAACCCACTCCTGCAGGCAATACCACGCCGGATGCCATACGCATGCAATACGTATTGGCAGACTTTGTGCAACAAAACGCGCGGCAAGTGGCATTTGAGGCATCATCTCACGCGCTGGTTCAGGGCCGTTTAAGCCACGTTAAAACTGACGTAGTGGTATTCACAAACTTAACCCGCGATCATCTCGATTATCACAAAACCATGGCCAAGTATGGTGAAGCCAAGCGTTTGGCCATGCAGTTGCCCGGTGTCCGCACCATTGTACTAAACGCTGATGATCAGGAAAGTCAGCTATGGCATGCCAACAAGCCCAAGGGGATACAAACCGTATGGTATGGCATGGGCACATTGCCCACCGATTTGTCAGAAGATCGCCATTGTTTGGCCACAAATGTGAAATACCATGCCAGTGGATGTCAGTTCCAACTCGCCACGAGCTGGGGGGTTAAAGATATTGATGTCCCTTTGTTAGGGGCATTCAATATTTACAATCTGCTGGCGGTAATTTGTGTCATGTTGGTTCAGGGCCAACGATTCGACGATATTGTCAAACTGTTACCCAAGGTAAAACCGGTAGCAGGACGGATGGAAGTCTTTCCCTTTGCCCATCACGCCAATGTGGTGGTGGATTACGCCCACACGCCCGATGCATTGTCAAAAGCATTGGCAGGGGCGCGGGCTCATACCGAAGGCGCTATCTGGTGTGTCTTTGGCTGCGGCGGGGACAGAGACAAAGGAAAACGTTCGTTAATGGGACAGGCGGCAGAAGCCGGTGCGGATCACATAGTGATCACCACTGACAACTGTCGCTCGGAAACACCTGAATCAATTGCCGCAGATATTCGAACTGGGCTGACCTCACCACAAGATGCGGTGGATGAGCCAGATAGAGAAAAAGCCATACGCCACTGCCTTGAACACGCAGCACCAACAGATTTGATTTTACTGGCCGGTAAAGGCCATGAAGATTATCAAATTGTGGGTGAAGAGAAGAAAAACTATAACGAGCGAGCGGTGGTAAGTCGCTTGCAAAAGGAGTACAGCAAATGATTGCTACCACGCTGCTCTGGATCGCCCAAAAGGTGAAAGGCACCTTAAAAGGCAATGACCAGAACATCAAAGGGGTGAGCACAGACACCCGTACATTACAGCCTGGTGACGTTTACATTGCTTTATGTGGCGAAAATTTTAATGGTCATCGTTTTATTTCTTCTGCCGAACAGGCTGGAGCGAGTGCGGTGATCGTCAGTGAAACCGTGAATACGTCGTTGCCGGTAATTACCGTCAGTGACACAAAGCAGGCATTGGGGTTATTGGGCGCAGCGGTGAAGCAAGTTGTCGCCCCTTTAACCATTGGAATTACCGGCAGTTGTGGCAAGACCACGGTCAAAGAGATGACCAGTGCTATTTTGTCACAACGGGGGCAGGTACTGGCTACCGCGGGTAACTTCAATAATGATATTGGCGTGCCGTTAACCTTGCTGCGCTTAACGCCTAAGGTCGATTTTGCGGTAATAGAGCTAGGTGCCAATCATAAGGGCGAAATTGCTTATACCACGCAATTAGTCAAACCCGACGTGGCCACTATCATAAACGCTGCGCCTTCACATCTGGAAGGATTTGGCAGCACCTTGGGTGTGGCTGAGGCGAAAAGCGAAATATTTGCCGGCTTAAATGAAACGGGCATGGCCATTATTAATGCCGACAGTGAATTTGCCCCTTTATGGAGAGAAAAAATCGCGAATAAACAAGTGCTGACTTTTTCTCCCCAACAGAAAACTGAGGCTGACTTTAGCGCCACAGACATTCAGGCAAATCCCGATGGCTGCGTACAATTTACCATGGTAACGCCCAAAGGAAATCAGGCTGTTCGTTTGCCTATACCTGGCGCCCATAACGTGGGTAATGCCTTAGTGGCAGCGGCACTGTCGATGCAGGTTGGGGCGTCGTTAGAGGATGTAGCCCAAGGCTTGCAAACCATGACGCAGGTGAAAGGCCGGCTAAACAGCAAGACGTTAACGCCCACACTACGTTTACTTGATGATACTTATAACGCCAACGTGGCGTCGGTGATGGCGGCAATGGATACCTTGGCCGGTTATGCCGGTGTACGGGTGTTTGTTTTAGGCGATATGGCTGAGCTTGGGGAAAACGCCCGCCAATATCATGAGCAAGTGGGACACTATGCCCGCAGCAAAGGGCTTGATTATCTTTTTACCATGGGCGTATTAAGCCAGCAAGCCAGCGCTGTTTATGGCAACAAGGGCGCGCACTTTACCGATATTGAAGCATTGATCGATACCCTTGAGGTGATTTGTGCGTCGGCGCAGCAGGGGGTTTCCGTGCTGGTCAAAGGGTCCCGTAGTGCGCGGATGGAACGGGTTGTTGATGCCATTGAGGTGTCACGCCTGGGAAAGAGTGAAAGCCATCGGGAGCGCGTTGCATGTTGATCTGGTTAGCCGACTGGCTAAAACAATTTGAACCCGGCTTTTTCGTTTTTTCCTATCTTACTTTGAGGGCCATCCTAAGTACGTTAACGGCGTTGCTGATTGCCATACTTATTGGGCCAAAAATGATCCGCTGGTTACAGCGTTTACAAATAGGACAAATGGTAAGAGATGATGGCCCACAAAGCCATTTATCCAAGGCCGGCACCCCCACCATGGGCGGGTTGTTGATCCTCTTTGCTATTGTGGTCAGCGTATTGTTATGGGCGGATCTGACCAACCGCTATGTGCTGGTTACCCTCGCGGTGGTCATTGGCTACGGGATTATTGGGTTTGTTGATGATTACCGTAAAGTGATACGCAAAGATTCAAAAGGGTTAATCGCACGCTGGAAGTATTTTTGGCAATCTGTCATTGCCCTTGGCGTGGCGTTTTATTTGTATTCGTCAGCCTCACAAAGTGCTGAAACCGCATTAATCGTGCCTTTCTTCAAAGAGGTGATGCCTCAGCTGGGCTTGTTTTATGTGGTAGTGGTGTATTTTGCCCTTGTGGGTACGTCCAATGCAGTCAACCTCACCGACGGCTTAGATGGGCTGGCCATCGTGCCGACTATCCTTGTCGCCGGTGCGCTGTCTATTTTTGCTTACGTGACCGGTCACGCCAATTTTGCCGAGTATTTGAATATTCCCCATATTCCGCTAACCAGCGAATTGGTGGTGGTGTGTACCGCCATTGTAGGGGCTGGACTGGGCTTTTTATGGTTTAACACCTATCCGGCGCAGGTATTTATGGGCGATGTGGGTTCGCTGGCGCTAGGTGGAACGCTGGGTGTGCTGGCAGTACTGGTGCGTCAGGAAGTGGTCCTGATCATCATGGGGGGGGTATTTGTGATGGAAACCGTGTCCGTTATTTTACAGGTCGGTTCATTTAAAATGCGGGGTAAACGTATATTTCGTATGGCGCCCATACACCATCATTTTGAATTAAAAGGTTGGCCAGAGCCGCGAGTCATTGTGCGGTTTTGGATCATTTCACTCATTCTTGTGTTGGTTGGACTCGCCACACTAAAACTACGGTAATCCATGGACGAAATTCTTGCTAAACAACGCATCGTCGTAGCGGGTCTGGGTTTGACCGGACAGTCGGTGGTGCGCTTTTTAACTGGTCTGGGTGTGACTGTCAACGTATGGGATACCCGTACAGAGGCGGCGGTACCGTCATGGATAGACGTGCCTGTTACTTTGGGCATGGTGGATGCCCAATTTTGGACCGGCACGGACATGTTAATTCTCAGTCCGGGAATTTCTCCAGCCCATCCGGGAGTGAGTCTTGCCCGTGAAGCCGGGGTGGAAGTGATAGGCGATATCGAATTGTTTGCGCGCTTATCTCGTACTCCCTTGTTGGGAATAACGGGTTCAAACGGCAAAACCACGGTTACCTTGTTGCTTACTCATATTCTTACTGGTGCAGGCCTTAAAGCCTGCGCTGCCGGTAATGTGGGACGGCCGGTACTCGATACCCTAGGTGAAAACTGGGATGCCTTGGTGCTGGAATTGTCCAGCTTTCAGCTAGAGACAACGTCATCGTTAGGGTTACAAGGTGCCACCCTATTAAACATCAGTGACGATCACCTTGATCGTCACGGTTCCCTCGTTGAATACGCCGACACTAAACAACGGATTTTTCTTCATTGCGAACATGCCGTGGTGTGGCGGGATCATGATGAATGTATGCCTCACTCTTCGGTAGCGACAACAACCCGATATGGACTGGATAACACCAATACTGATTTTGGTTTTCGTGATAACGCCATTACTTGGCAAGGCAAACCCATATTGAATATGGCAGAGGTGAAACTGGTGGGCACCCACAATGTGCTGAACATTCAGGCGGCCCTTGGGTTGAGTCAAATCGCCGGTGTTCCTTTAGATGAGGCCTGCAATAGCGTTAAAAGTTTTGAGCCTGCGCCCCATCGTTGTGTGCAAATTAGTCAGCGCGGCGGCGTGCACTGGATTGATGATTCAAAAGCCACCAATGTGGGCGCTACCTTAGCGGCCCTTGAAGGTATCGGCAAACAGAAAAAGGGCAAGCTTATTCTTATTGCGGGCGGCGATGGAAAAGGCGCCGATTTATCTGTGCTGCAAAGTGCACTGCTGCGTTATGTGGATGTGCTAATTACGTTAGGTAAAAATGGCCCGGATATCGCCAGTTTGTTCCATGATGTTCATCCGGTCTCGGATTTACCGACTGCCGTACGTCTTGCCTCAGAGCAAGCTGTTGCCGGTGATACTGTGTTGTTGTCTCCGGCCTGTGCCAGCATCGACATGTTTGAGAATTATCGTCACCGGGCTGAGGTCTTTGCCAATGCTATTGCAGAGGTGGATGCATAATGCAGTCAAGCACACAGCGCTTATCCGATCTTTTTGCCCAACGTCATGGTAAAGCCAAGACGACATCGCCTTATGATGTGGGGCTGGTATTAGTGGCGTTAGCCTTGGCAACGTTAGGGTTGGTGATTGTGACCTCGGCATCTATGCCGATGGCAGACCGTTTATACGGTAACCCGTTTTATTTCTCCATTCGACACGGGATCTACCTTTTGGTGGCTATTTTGGTTTCCGGTGTGGTTTTACAAGTGCCCATGAGCTTCTGGCGGGTGGTAAATCCTTGGCTTTTACTGGCGGCCATTGCCATGCTGCTGGCCGTGCTTGTGGTGGGGCGCACCATTAACGGTAGTACCCGCTGGATTGTCATTGGGCCGCTAACATTGCAACCGGCAGAGCCTGCTAAGCTGTTTTTCTTTACCTATTTGGCGGGCTATTTGGTACGACGTTACGATGAAGTGACCGAAAATATCAAAGGCTTTTTAAAACCCTTAGTGGTGTTTTTTGTGCTCGCCTGCTTGTTGTTACTACAACCTGATTTCGGCACCGTGGTGGTGATGTTTACTACCACCATGGGCTTGCTGTTTCTGGCTGGGGCCCGTTTATGGCAGTTTTTCGCTATTGTTTTTGTGGGCTTGCTGGCTATTGTGTTTCTTATCGTGTTTGAAGAATACCGAATGCGAAGGGTGACGTCGTTTTTAGATCCCTGGGCGGATCCTTTCGGTAGCGGGTATCAGTTAACCCAATCATTGATGGCCTATGGCCGAGGTTCGTGGTTTGGTCAAGGGTTGGGGAACAGTTATCAGAAGCTGGAGTTTCTCACCCAGGCCCATTCAGACTTTATTATGGCCATCGTGGCCGAAGAGTTAGGATTTGTGGGCGTACTGGTGATCCTGGCCCTTATTTTATTTTTGGTAGTCAGGGCGCTGAATATTGGGAAACAGGCGTTGGCGAAACAACGTCCTTTCGAAGGTTATCTGGCCTATAGCATCGGGATCTGGCTGAGTTTTCAAACCGCAGTAAACGTGGGGGCCAGCGCCGGTATTTTGCCAACCAAGGGGTTAACGTTGCCGCTTATTAGCTATGGTGGTACCAGTCTTATTGTGCTGTCCGTGGCGGTGGCCATGCTCATTCGTATTGATTTCGAGTTACGGGTAGAGGGTGTACAGGCGCTAGGTCGCAAAGAAAAACGTAAAACTAAATCAAGCGCCGTGAAAGGTGATGATGAGAAACAGAGTAAAGACAATATTAAAGCCATGCTTGAAGACGTAGAAAAAGGGGCAGAGGATGAATAGACGCTGCCTTATCATGGCCGGTGGTACCGGAGGACATGTGTTTCCTGGTTTAGCCGTGGCCCATGGGCTTATGGCCCAAGGCTGGGATGTTCATTGGCTGGGCACCGCTGAACGTATGGAAGCGCAAGTGGTTCCCCAACAGGGTATTCCTATTCACTTTATTCACGTACAAGGTCTACGTGGTAAAGGATTATCCGCACGTTTAGGCGGTGTGGTGGCCTTGTGCCGAGGGCTAAAAGAAGCTTTTTCAGTGATAGGAAAAATCAAACCCGATGTGGTTATCGGCTTTGGCGGCTATGCCAGTGGTCCAGGCGGTGTGGCTGCCTGGCTTCGACGTATTCCTCTTATAATTCATGAACAAAATGCGGCTGCGGGCATGACCAACCGACTGCTAGGAAAACTGGCACGGCGTATCTTGTTGGGGTTTGATGATGCCCGGGGCGGTTTTGCGCGGGCAGCGGCAAAATGCCTGACCATTGGTAATCCCGTGCGACAGAATATTGCGGCATTACCGGCTAAAACCGAAACCCATTCTCCCCTTAGAATGCTGGTGATTGGCGGTAGTCTCGGTGCCCAGGCGTTGAATGAAACCGTGCCTAAAGTGTGCCGTAATTTATATGGGTTAACTATTTTGCATCAGGCCGGTAAAGGTAATGCGGAAAAAGTGAAACTGGCTTATGACGGCGGTAGCGTCGATGTACAAGTCAGTGAGTTTATTGATGATATGGCCGCGGCTTATAAATGGGCCGACTTTGTAGTTTGCCGGGCAGGCGCACTGACCGTTGCCGAAGTGGCCGCAGCAGGATTACCTGCGGTCTTTATTCCCTTACCCCATGCGGTGGATGATCATCAAACTAAAAATGCCCTCTCTTTGGTGAACATGGGGGCTGCCCATATTTTGGCGCAAACCGAAATGGCCACAGGACTGGGACGGATATTAGAAAGTTGGCTGCGCCAACCGCAGTCGTGCATGGCGATGGGGCATAAAGCGCACCAAGCCGCCCGTTTAGATGCCACTGAGCAGGTTATTGCCCAATGTAAATTGCTGGCGGGAGAGAAATCATGAGGTCGGAAAACGCATTTCAAAGCCCGCAAATGCGAAAAGTTTACAGGATATTTTTTATCGGCATTGGCGGTGCCGGAATGGGCGGCATTGCCGAAGTTTTGCTTAACGAAGGGTATGAAATTGCCGGCTCGGACATCCAGCAAGGGGCAATGACGACCCGTTTAGAAAACTTAGGGGCTACCATTTGTCTCGGTCACCGTGCCGAAAACGTAGAAGGCGTGGATGTGGTGGTGGTATCCAGTGCCATCAATGAAGATAACCCGGAAATTCAATATGCCCGGGCCCATCGTATTCCCATTATTCGCCGCGCGGAAATGTTGGCCGAACTTATGCGTTTTAGGCATGGCATCGCGGTGGCAGGCACCCACGGGAAAACCACCACAACCAGTTTAATTGCCACTATTTTTGGTGAGGCAGGCCGTGATCCCACGTTTGTGATCGGCGGCTTACTCAACAGTGCTGGCACCAATGCCCGCTTAGGCACCAGTCGCTATTTAATTGCCGAGGCGGATGAAAGCGACGCTTCGTTTTTACACCTTCAGCCTATGGTATCTGTGGTTACCAATATCGAGCCGGATCATATGACCACCTATGACGGCGACTTTAACAAGGTCAAAGATACCTATCTGGAATTTTTGCACAATTTGCCCTTTTACGGGCAAGCCATTTTGTGTGGCGATGATGCAGTGATCCAGGGGCTAAGAGATAAAATTGGCCGTAGTATTTTAACCTATGGCGTGGATGCTTCTAACGATGTGCGGGCAGAAAATATTGTTCTAACATTTGGTCAGGCAACCTTTGATGTTATACGGCCTAACTTGCCGGTATTGCACGTGACTTTGAATCTGACCGGCATGCACAATGTGCTCAACGCGCTGGCAGCGATTACCGTTGCCACGGATGAAGGCATTGAAGATGAGGCTATTGTACGGGCCTTAGCGGCCTTTGGTGGTATTGGTCGCCGGTTTGAGGTGTTGGGCAATTTTCATCCTTCATGTGGGGCCGTGACCTTGGTGGATGACTACGGACATCATCCTACTGAAGTGAAAGCGACGATTAGCGCGGCGCGGGCAAACTGGCCTGGCCGAAGGTTGGTGATGATTTATCAACCCCATCGTTATACCCGAACCCGTGATCTGTACGAAGATTTTGTTGACGTGCTGTCCCAGGTAGATGTGTTGTTACTTTTGGATGTTTATGCGGCCAGCGAGACACCCATTGATGGGGCAGACAGTAAATCCTTGTGTCGTTCTATCCGTTTGCGTGGTCAGGTGGAGCCGATTTATGTTTCAGAGCCCGCGAATTTAGCCCAATTACTGGCAAACGTGATGCAGAAAAATGACGTGATCATGACCCAAGGGGCAGGAAATATCGGCCAAATTGCCAAAGATTTGGCAAAATCAGGCCTAGAAGAAAAAAAAATTAAAGTGAGTGGCGGCAATGGGTAAACAGATAAATCCAAAGCAATTTGGACGAGTAGCAGTGATGTTAGGTGGCGACTCGGCGGAACGGGCTGTGTCGCTGTCATCGGGGCAGGCTGTGCTCAATGCCTTGTTACGACAGGGTGTAGAGGCTGTGGCCTTTGACCCTGCTGAAAGGCAACTTACTGATTTAATTAATGAAAAGTTCGATAGGGTGTTGATTATGCTGCATGGCCGTGGCGGCGAAGACGGTGCTATGCAGGGGGCGCTACAGCACCTAAAAATACCCTATACGGGAAGCGGTGTATTGGGTTCTGCGTTGGCCATGGATAAGATCCATACGAAGCAGATTTGGCAATGTTTGGGGCTGCCTACGGCGAAATATCGAATTGCTGATAAAAGTGACTTTGAAGCTGGATCATGCGGGGCTATAATGATGGAATTGGGGAATGAAGTCATGGTCAAGCCTGCCCGAGAAGGTTCGAGTATCGGCATGGCAAGAGTGACAAGCGCTAAACAACTAGAAACAGCCATACAGGACGCCTTTAAATATGATAATCAGGTCCTGTTAGAGCAGTTCATCGATGGCCCCGAGTTTACGGTTGGTGTTTTACAGGACCGAACATTGCCATCGATCCGCATGTCTACCCCCCATACATTTTATGATTACGCGGCCAAGTATCATGATGATACTACCGTGTATCATTGCCCCAGTGGTTTGTCTGCGGACAAAGAAGCTGAATTAGCAGCGATATCACTGCGCGCCTTTAATGCCCTGTCATGCAGTGGTTGGGGACGCATTGATGTCATGCAAGGCTCGAAGGGTGAGTTTTATCTGCTGGAAGCGAATACGGTACCCGGTATGACGGAAAAAAGTCTGGTACCTAAAGCGGCCATGGCGGCAGGACTCAGTTTTGATGCGCTGACGCTAGAAATTCTGGCGACCAGCCTGGCACTATCGTAGCGAGGCTGACGATGGCGGAAAAAACGCAAAAACGGATCCGACTATGGTCAGGTGTTCTGTTTTTGGTCGCAGTGATGGCGAGTCTTACTGTTGGCGCACTGAAAATACGCGATTATCTGCAGGATGCCCAAAGGGCACCGGTGCAGGTAGTCGATTTTTCAGGTGAATTTAGTCATGTGGATATTCCACGACTGGAGCGCTTAATTCGTGAGGCTCAGCCGGGCAGTTTTTTTTCGCTGGATGTGAACGAAGTTTACCAGCTGGTTGAATCTCAGCCTTGGATTTATCGGGCATCGGTGCGTAAGCAATGGCCAAATACGTTGAAGATTTATTTGGTTGAGCAAACGCCGGTGGCGCAATGGAACGATGATTTTTTGCTGAATCCTTACGGGGAAACCTTTAGTGCCAGTGCAGAAGGGTTGTCATTGCCGAAGTTATTCGGTCCCGGAGGAAGCGAAAAAACGGCCCTTGAAGGCTTCAATGCCATGCAGTCGTTATTGGCGACAACGGCAATGCCGATTACAGAATTGTCGTTAAGTGAGCGCTTTGCTTGGGAAATACAACTGGCAAATGGCATTGAATTAAATTTAGGTAGACAAGAATTTATTGATAGATTACAGCGCTTTATTGATGTCTATCCGTTGTTGGCCAGACAGCCTAAAGCCATAAAATATGTTGATCTGCGATATGATACCGGGCTGGCCGTTGGCTGGCGAGATGCAAATGATGAAAAAAGTTAATAAGAGAGTTTATAAGCACAATGTCAAAACCTGCTGAGCGTAATCTGATTGTCGGACTGGATATCGGCACCAGCAATGTTAAAGCTGTTGTCGGTGAACTGCTAGATGATGAGCAGATAAGTATAGTTGGCGTGGGTACGCAACGTTCACAGGGGATGGACAAAGGCGGCGTGAACGATCTTAATCTGGTGGTTAAATCGGTACAGCGGGCCGTTAGCGAAATGGAATTGATGGCCGATTGCCGGGTATCGTCAGTATTCATGGCGATTTCGGGGCGTCATGTGAAATGCCAAAATGAACGGGGCATGGTGCCGATTAACAATCAGGAAGTGACACAAGAAGACGTGGATAACGTGATCCATGCTGCGCGCTCTGTACCTATTGCGGCGGAACGACGTTTATTACATGTGTTACCCCAGGAATTTACCATTGATGTGCAAGAAGGCATCAAGAACCCGGTGGGGATGTCAGGTGTTCGTATGGAGGCAGAAGCCCATATTATTACCTGTGCCGACGATATGGCAAAGAACTTGGTGAAGTGTATTGAACGCTGTGAACTGAATTCTGATCAGTTAATTTTTTCAGCGCTGGCATCCAGTTATGCGGTGTTGACCGATGATGAGCGTGAGCTGGGCGTCTGTGTGGTTGACATTGGTGGCGGTACCATGGATATCGTGATCTATACCGATGGTGCGATTCGTCATACCGCAGTGATCCCAGTAGCGGGTAATCAGATAACCAGTGATATCGCTAAGATTTTCCGCACACCCATTAGCAATGCGGAAGAAATTAAAGTGAACTATGCTTGCGCCTTAAAAGACATGGTGAGCATGGAAGAGAATATTGAAGTGCCCAGTGTGGGTGGGCGACCAGCGCGGGCGATGTCTCGTCATACGTTGGCAGAGGTTATCGAACCTCGTTATCAGGAGTTGTTTGAACTGGTACAAAAGGAAATTCGAGCCAGTGGTTTTGAAGAACAAATTGCCGCTGGACTTGTACTAACCGGCGGGACCGCCAAAATGGAAGGGGCGGTGGAATTTGCCGAAGAGCTTTTCCAGATGCCGGTTAGAGTAGGAAAACCAATAAATATGCGCGGGTTGTCGGAATATACCGATGACGCAAGTTTTGCAACCGTAGTGGGCTTGCTCCACTACGGTAAAATGCAAGCTGACAATAAGAAATCCAGTAAGCAGAAGTCCGGTGATAGTTTTTTTCAACGGGTGCAAAGCTGGTTTAAAGGTGAATTTTAATTTTAATTTTTGGGGGCGCTAAGACAATGGCATACGATCGCATGGAAGCAGGTGATCGGCGAATTATGACCTGGCTTAGTGTTGTTAGACGTACCAATCCGGAGAGTAAGTATGTTTGAATTAATAGATAGCCACGGCGAAGAAGCTGTAATCAAAGTCATTGGTGTAGGTGGCGGCGGCGGTAACGCTGTAGAACACATGGTGGCACAAAACATTGAAGGTGTGGAATTCATTGCGGTGAATACAGACGCTCAAGTTTTGCGTAGCTCCAGTGCTGATGTCACTTTGCAAATTGGATCATCTGTGACTAAAGGTTTGGGCGCAGGTGCCGATCCTAATATAGGAAGGGAAGCTGCGCACGAAGATCGTGAAACCATTCGTCAATCTTTAGATGGCGCAGATATGGTTTTTATCACTGCCGGTATGGGCGGTGGTACGGGAACGGGTGCCGCACCAGAGGTGGCAAGAATTGCCCGCGAGATGGGGATCTTAACCGTTGCGGTAGTAACGAAACCTTTCCCCTTTGAAGGAAAGAAACGTACAGCATTTGCTGAACAGGGTATTGTGGAGTTGTCGAAAAACGTCGATTCACTTATCACAATCCCTAATGAAAAGTTATTGAAAGTCATGGGGCCAGGCACACCTTTATTGCAGGCGTTTAGCGAAGCGAACAACGTGTTAAATGGGGCCGTACAGGGTATTGCTGAACTCATTACCCGTCCAGGTTTGATTAACGTTGACTTTGCAGACGTGAAAACCGTGATGTCCGAAATGGGCACTGCAATGATGGGAACCGGTGTGGCATCTGGCGCAGATCGTGCCGAAGAAGCCGCGGAAGCCGCTATCGCCTGTCCATTGTTGGAAGACATCGATTTATCGGGTGCGCGGGGTATTCTTGTAAATATTACCGCCGGACCTGATTTTTCTATCGATGAATTTGAAACTGTGGGTAATGCGGTTAAAGCTTTTGCGTCTGAGAATGCCACCGTGGTTGTGGGTACGGTAATCGATATGGAGCTGGCTGAAGAGCTACGAGTCACAGTGGTTGCCACCGGTATCGGGGCAGAAAGAAAGCCTGATATTTCGCTGGTAAGCTCTGAAGGTTCTCGTTTAACGGGCTCGGCAAGAGAATTTGGCACGACATCTGCATCAGACACTAACAGTGTTGGCACGACAGACGGCAATCAAGCCTTGAAAGTCGATAATGATGCGCAGCCAAATAATGATCTGGAGTATTTGGATATTCCGGCATTCTTGCGTAAACAAGCTGACTAAGACATTGGTTGTTCGGAACTAATCCATCGAGATCGGTGTCTGAGTAACAGATAGGGTGTTAAAATAAGGTGCGCGCTTTCGCCGGTATAATTGACTTTGTCACATTATATCTGTACGCTATGCGGCCGCTTTTTGAACAGGTAAAAGCAACGACATGATTAGACAACGTACAATCAAACAATCGGTGCAAGAAACCGGTATTGGTTTGCACAAAGGGGAGAAGGTCACTATGACTCTCCGGCCTGCGCCTGCGAACACAGGAATTGTGTTCCGTCGCATCGACCTTGACCCTTTTGTTGATATTCCTGCCCGTGCAAATGCGGTTGGCAATACTATGCTTTGTACGTGTGTTAATAACGAAGATGGTGTCAGTATTCATACTGTTGAGCATCTGGCATCGGCGTTGGCTGGCCTGGGCATCGATAACATCATTGTTGAAGTTGACAGTCACGAATTACCGATTATGGATGGCAGTGCCAGTCCTTTTGTTTTTCTTCTGCAAGCGGCAGGTATTGAAGAGTTAAACGCACCTAAGCGTTTTATTCGCATTACTAAAACTGTACGTGTTGAAGACGGTGACAAATGGGCCGAGTTACGTCCCTATGATGGTTTCCGTGTTGATTTTCGTATCGATTTCGATCACCCGGTGATCAGTCAAACCCGCCAGCATATGGTGATGGATTTTGACAGCTGTTCATACGTTAACGAAGTCAGTCGTGCTCGTACCTTCGGTTTTATGCGCGATCTTGAATACATGAACGCGAATAATCTAGCCTTAGGTGGCAGCATGGAAAATGCCGTGGCGCTGGATGATTTTAGGATCCTTAATCCTGAAGGTTTACGCTACGACGATGAGTTTCTTAAGCACAAGGTGCTTGATGCTGTGGGTGATCTCTACATGGGTGGTCATAGTATCATCGGTGAATTGGCTGCCTTTAAAACAGGCCATGGCTTGAATAACAAGCTGCTCAATGCCGTATTATCTCAGCAAGATTGTTGGGAGTTCATTACCTATGAAAATGAGGATGAACTACCTATTCGCTATGCACAACCTGTATTAGCCTAATCGAAAAAACCGCCTTCCCCCGGGCGGTTTTTTTATGGGCGCATCGGAAACTTAGACTAAAGAGTAAAACGCTAGAAAAGATATACAGGCCCTTGGCATGTTATTCTTTAAGAAAGCTTTATTGATCCTAGCATTTCGGTCTAGTTTTACAGTCATCTTAAGTCGTAGCAACGTGAGTGGAGCCGATGATCATTACAGATGTGTGTGTAGTCTCTGTATTTTCTTATATGTATAAAATTCGCCGAGTTAGCCTGATTAGAAGCTTGGTGTTGTTCTTCGTTTTATTTTCAGCTATTCCTGCCATCGCCAGTTCTTCTGAAAAAACTGTCGCGGATATGCAACATTCGCCCATTCCTTATTCTGTTTACCATCAGCGTCTTTGGGATACGCGGGACAATATGCCGCAAGTTTCTGCGGTGAGTATTACCCAAGATAAAACCGGGTTTATCTGGGTTGCCACAGAAGGTGGACTGGCCCGTTTTGACGGCCATCACTTTCGCGCCTATGGCACGGAAGATTCTCCAGTTTTGCTGGATCCTATTTTGCGTTCGGTGTTTGTTGATTCATTAGATCAATTATGGGTTGGCGCGTCCACGGGATTGATTGTTAAGCGGGGAAGTACCTTTACAAAGTTAGACGCCGGTGACGACAGTTTGGGAAAGATCGAAGGGATCACTGAGTTTGCTGGCAAGATTTATGTGGGGGGTAACGATATCTTTATCGTAGATAAAACGGCCCTCACCATTGATAAAATCAAAATGGGGTTAGGGCCAGTCACCGCGTTGGTTAAGCACCAGGAATTTCTTTGGGCCGTGTTTAATAACGCCCTGGTGAAGTTTAAAAATGACGGCACTTACCAAATTATATCTCTTAAAGGCCAACCGAGTAATTTTCAGATTAATCATCTGGTTGTGTATCAGGATCAGGTGTTGGTGGGCACGTCAAAGGGGGTATACCGGGTTGAGGACGATGGTCAACTTACCCTGGCGGTTTTTGGTGGCAAACCCGTCACTGATGCCGTTGGCATGCTCTATGCCGATTCTAAAGGTAATTTGTGGATAGCTTGCGAACAAATATTACTGCAAATCTACGGCGACAAGATTGTGGAGGAAGTGTCCGGTATTGATGGGAAAACACTGCCTTGGTTTGTTGCTGCGTTTGAAGATAGGCTGGGTAATTTATGGCTGGGCAGTCGTACCCATGGTCTTTTACGATTGCGCTTCGACGGCTCCCGTAACTATGGAATCGAGGCTGGCCTGTCACAACCGTTTGTGTGGACCTTCTCTCAGTATCAGGATGATATTCTGGTGGGCAGTAATGCTGGGTTATATCGTTTTAAAGAGGGCCATTTTACGCCGTTAGTGAACGATGAGAGACTTCCTAATCCGGTGGTATATACCTTGTTTGTGGATAGTCAGCAGCGTATTTGGGCCGGGACACGCGCTGGCGTTGCTATGCTTGATGGTGATTTTAAGGTGCTACGGCAATTCCCCAGTTTGCAAAACTATCAGGTTAACGGGGTGACCGAAACGCCGGATGGCAAAATTTGGATCGCCACCTTGGAAGGTCTGTATAGCTGGAATGGCAAATCCTTAGTGAATGAATCTAAACGCTTATCTTTAAAAAGCGTAAACACCCGGGCGGTATTTACTGATCAAAATGGTCAATTGTGGATTGGTACGGCGGTAGGGGCTTACCAATACGCCAAGGGCAAGTTGACCACCTTTTATGAGGATGACACCCTCAGTTCCAGTTTAATTGCTTTTTTTACCCAGCTGCATGATGGAAGAATGGTGGTCGGTACATTTCAAGCTGGGTTAGGCATTCAAACTGACACTGGCTGGTATTGGCCCGATGCAGGAATACTACCGGCTAAAAATGCCTTATATGCCGCTGAGTATGATGGCGCGCTGGTTATCTCCAGCTCCAAAGGGGTGTATAAAGTTTCGCTGGCATCATTGACGCCAAAGCACGCCTTGGATATTCAGGTGCTGGTTGATGATTACGGTGCCGAAGCCAATACCGACGGAATTCGTTGTTGCAATGGGGCGGGAAATGCAAAAGGGCTTTTACATAATGGCATGATGTACTTGCCCACGTTAAACGGCGTGGCTGAGATTGATTTAAGTCAGGCCATCGATTCGGTTTCCTTACCGCAGCCAGTTATCGAAGGCATGGAAGCGGAAAACCACTGGTATGACAGCAATGGTGTGGTTTTGCCCCGCGGCCAGCGTAATGTGGGGTTTAAATATTCCAGTCCTAAATTTTATCGCAACAGTGCCCTGCGTTTTCGCTACATGCTTGAAGGCTATAACCCAGAATGGAGCGCCGCTCTTTCTCGCCGCGAAGCCTTTTACACTAATCTACCACCGGGCACGTATGAGTTTAAGGTACAAACCCGTATGTATGAGCAAGGGGCGTGGTCTGCACCGGCAACATACCGTTTCACTGTGCCGGCTTACTGGTATGAACAAAATTGGATGATTGGCATTTTCGTGTGTCTTGGCATCCTCGCGCTGTGGGGCGTGGTGCAATTACGTATGCGCCGGTTAGAGCACAGTAAAGCCCGCTTGGAAGAGATGGTAGCGGCACGCACCATGGCACTGGATAAAGCCAACAAGCAACTGGAGGAAGCGAACAAGCAGTTAGAAGAAGCCAGCTTAACCGATGCTCTCACCGGTTTTAAAAACCGCCGCTATTTAGATGTGTATATCGATCATATTCTTGCCCGGTGTCAGCGACTGGATAAAGGGGTTTGTTGTATCCTACTGGATATTGATAACTTTAAGATCTTAAACGATCAACTTGGTCATTCGGTGGGCGATGATATCTTGGTGGCCTTTTGTGATCTGTTACGGCGTCAGGTACGAGACAGTGATCATCTTGTGCGCTGGGGTGGCGAAGAATTTCTTATTTTGTTGGATGTGGGGGTATCGGTGGCGGAGTTTATGGAGCGTCTGATGGACGCCATCGCCACCAATGTTTGGCCCCACGCTTGTGAACTGCCCACAAAACCCAGTTGTTCGGCAGGCGTTTGTTATCATCATAGTGGACTGTCGAACTGGCAATGGGAACATTCACTCATCTTGGCAGACAAGGCGATGTATTTGGTAAAACGGGGCGGGAAAGCCGGCTGGTTACATATGCAGCCAAAAGTGGATATGCCATCAACACTCAGTGTGGATGTCGCGAAATTAACACCGGAAATGTTATTGCGCAGTCATCATTTTGATTTGCGCGGCTCGGAGCATATTATGTCCTCGGCAAACAAAATAAAGCAATCCAGAGTAGAAAACGGCTAAAAAACGTCTTTTTTTAGCCTTTGGTATAAAAAAAAATCGCTGGGTATCTCATTGTGGTTTGTTCATTTGCCTGATCGGCGTTAAACTAGCGCAGATTTTATTGAGAAAGACGAATGAAACTAACCATCTCCTTAATAGGTAAACAGCGTCGCTACCGAAAAAGCATCAGTGTGAGAACACTGGTGAGCTTTACGGTGTTGTCGTCTCTGTTCATGTTAGTATCCAGTCGAAGTACCGATTCAGTGTCTGAAGATATTGCCAGAATCAAATTGGCTCAGGCCGTCAATGAATCCGAAAATACCGATGTTGAGAAACTCACCGAAAAAACCCGCCAACAGCTTACTATGCTGGCAAAACGTCTGGCCGACGTGGAATCGACGGTGGCTCAACTCGACGAACAAGGCAAGTTAATTGCCGCCGAATTCGGGATGGAGGCACAAGATTTGTCTGCCTTTACCCCAGACTCTACATTAAAGAACGTGGAAAATGACCCCCTAATGCAGCAGCTGGCGTTGGTAGCAAAGTCTGTGGAAGCAAAAAAACAGCAGCTAGCCATGCTTGAAAGTCTGGTTCGGGGGCATCATATCCAACAACAGAGTCAATTATCTGGTCGACCGATAGCGTCGGGATGGTTGTCTTCTTATTACGGAATGCGTACCGATCCGTTTACCGGTAAACCTGCCATGCATAAAGGCGTGGATTTTGCCGGTAAAGCGGGAGATGACGTTTTAGCTACAGCCGCAGGCATAGTGACTTGGGCTGGCAAACGGAATGGTTATGGCGTGTTAGTAGAAATTGATCACGGAGATGGCATGGTGACCCGTTACGGGCACAATCAAGGGCTATTAGTCTCTGTGGGAGATGTGGTTACCAAAGGGCAGCCTATTGCCATTATGGGAAGCACCGGCCGTTCTACCGGCACACATGTACACTACGAAGTAATAAGAAACGGACAACCGATCGATCCTCTGCCTTTTGTCGTCAAGCGACGATAACCGGTAGCAGCCAGAATCCAGCTTATGGGAACATAAGCTGCCAAATCAGATAGGGTGGCACAGTGGCTTAACACGCGCAGTGTCATTTTTTTAAATCGACGAGAGTATCCGGGACGCCGGTTTCTCGTATAAAAGTAGTGGAATCATCAACCAAATGTTTGCAAGCATCCTGAGAAAAGTATTCGGTAGCCGAAATGACCGACTATTAAAAAAATTAAAAAAGAACGTCGATGCCATTAATGCGCTTGAAAAGGACTATGAAGCGCTGTCAGATGAGCAGTTAAAAGGCAAAACCGCAGAACTCAGAGCCAGACTGGAAAAAGGGGAAAGTGTCGATGATATCCTTATTGACGCTTTTGCCACAGTTCGGGAAGCCAGTAAACGGGTTTATGGCATGCGTCACTTCGACGTGCAATTGCTTGGCGGCATGGTACTCCACTCAGGAAAGATTGCAGAAATGCGTACAGGTGAGGGTAAAACCCTTACCGCGACCTTACCTACTTACCTGAATGCCTTAACTGGCAAAGGGGTACATGTGGTAACGGTGAACGACTACCTTGCCCGACGGGATGCCGATTGGTCCAGAGAGTTGTTTGAATTCCTTGGCATGACCGTAGGGTGTAACGTGCCGGGTATGGCCCCTGACATGAAACGGGCCGCTTACCACGCCGATGTCACGTACGGAACCAATAACGAGTTTGGTTTTGATTACTTGCGGGACAACATGGCCTTTAGTCCTAAAGACCGGGTGCAGAGACCTTTGCATTATGCCGTGGTGGATGAAGTTGACTCCATATTAATTGATGAAGCCCGTACACCGTTAATTATTTCTGGTGCCGCCGAAGACAGTTCGCAATTATATAAAGCCATCAATACGGTGATCCCTGAACTTGTGCAGCAAGAACAGGAAGATGAAGAAGGCCAAGAAGGCGATGGTGATTACACCGTTGACGAAAAAGCCAAGCAAATTCACCTTACCGAACACGGTCAGATCCACGTAGAAGAGATCCTCCATCAAAAAGGCATTTTACCTGAAGGTGAATCCTTGTTTGCAGCGGGGAATATCTCGCTGCTGCATCATATTAATGCCGCTTTACGGGCGCACAAGTTATTCCAGCGGGATGTGGATTACATCGTTAAAGACGATCAGATTGTTATTGTTGATGAACATACTGGTCGTACCATGGAAGGACGTCGTTGGTCAGAAGGATTACACCAGGCTGTGGAAGCCAAAGAAGGGGTGAAAATTCAAAATGAAAACCAAACGCTAGCTTCTATTACCTTCCAGAACTACTTCCGTATATACGAAAAACTGGCTGGGATGACAGGTACTGCGGATACCGAAGCCTTCGAATTCCAGCATATCTATGGTTTAGAAACCGTGGTTATTCCCACAAACCGCCCTATGGTACGTAAAGATATGGCGGATTTGATCTACCTTACCGCCCAGGAAAAATACGACGCCATTGTGGCCGATATTCGTGCCACGGTGAAAAAAGGCCAGCCGGTATTAGTCGGTACTGTGTCTATCGAAAATTCTGAATTATTGTCTCGGGTGCTTAAAAAGGAAAAAATTCCCCATAAGGTCCTAAACGCCAAATTCCACGAACAAGAAGCGGATATCATCGCGCAGGCCGGTAAACCCGGTGCCGTGACCATTGCTACCAATATGGCGGGTCGTGGTACGGATATCGTATTAGGTGGTAACTGGCGGGCAGAAGTTGAAAAGCTGGAAAACCCTACTGAGGCACAAATCCAGAAACTTAAAGATGAGTGGGAAGAGCAGCATAAAATAGTGCTTGAAGCCGGCGGACTGCATATTATTGGGACTGAGCGCCACGAATCCCGTCGAATTGATAATCAGTTGCGAGGCCGTTCTGGTCGTCAGGGTGATCCGGGCTCAAGCCGTTTCTATTTGTCTCTTGACGATGCCCTAATGCGTATTTTTGCTTCGGAAAAAATGGCCGGCATGATGAAACGCTTGGGTATGGAACATGGTGAAGCCATTGAGCACCCTTGGGTTAGCCGTGCCATTGAAAACGCCCAGCGCAAAGTGGAAGGCCGTAACTTTGATATTCGTAAGCAGTTGCTGGAATACGATGATGTGGCCAATGATCAGCGTAAAGTGATTTACGAACAACGTAACGAACTGCTTGATGAAGGTGATATCAGTGAAACCATTAAAGCCATTCGCGTGGACGTGGTTAACGGGATTGTGGATGAGTATATTCCCCCGCAATCGCTAGAAGAAATGTGGGATGTGCCCGGCTTAGAAGAGCGACTGAAAGCTGACTTTAAAGTGGATTTACCGGTACAGCAGTGGCTTGATAATGATGACAAGCTTTATGAAGAGCGGATCCGTGAACGAGTTTTAGAAGAAATTGAAGGTGCCTATAAAGCCAAAGAAGATGTGGTAGGGCCCGACGTATTGCGTCAGTTCGAAAAAGCCATCATGTTGCAAAACTTAGATAGCCACTGGAAAGAACATTTGGCGGCTATGGATCATCTGCGTCAGGGCATTCATTTGCGTGGTTATGCGCAGAAAAACCCCAAGCAGGAATACAAACGGGAATCCTTTGAACTGTTTTCCAGTATGCTCGAAGCGTTAAAAGTGGAAGTGATCACCATTTTAAGCCGGGTACAGGTGCAAGCAGAATCGGATGTGGAGAAGGTTGAAGAGCAACGTCGACAAGCCGATGAGCTGCCTAAGAAATTCGAGCATGAAGATACCCAGGAATCGTCTTCGACGCCTGAAGCGGCGGGTAATGCGCCGGTACGCACCGCCATGCGTGAAGGGCCGAAAGTAGGCCGTAACGATCCCTGTCCTTGTGGTTCGGGCAAAAAGTACAAGCAGTGCTGTGGTAAGTTGTCATAAATGAGCACAGTGCAGGTCGCGGTAGGCGTTATTTTGCGTGAGGATCAGGTGTTTATTTGTAAACGCCCCTCAGATAAGCACCAAGGCGGCAAATGGGAGTTTCCCGGTGGTAAGGTGGATGATGGTGAAACCGCCATTGAAGCCTTGCGCCGAGAACTAAAAGAGGAAGTGGGGATCACCGTATTAAACGGCGAACCCCTTGTTACCGTTACCCACGATTATGGTGATAAACGGGTGTGTTTAGAGGTGTTTACCGTCTCTGAATTTACCGGTGAACCAGCGGGTTTAGAAGGTCAGGATGGGCTGTGGTGTGTTGTAAATCAGCTTGATCCCAAGGCATTCCCCGATGCCAATGTGGCCATTATCGATGCCTTGCTAAAACACTAAAAACTGGCTTTTGCTGCTTTGACCGTGGCATGTGCTTTATCTAAGTAGTAAAAGAAACAGGCGTAAAACGCCTGTTTTTTTATGCCTGTTACAAGGTAATACGGCTGGCGGTGGCAAAAGCCACATGTAATTTGTGGTAGGCCGCTTCATTAATGAAATGAGGGTAGGTGGTGTCTTCTTCCCAGTGGTAAATTGTGCCATCAAACCCAGTAAATGCTGGTGCGCCCTGAGCTAAAGGCTTAAAGTCTCGATCCTGCAACTGATGATGGATCATGGCTTTTCGTTGCCCTTTTTCATCTAATGGAAAACTGACTTCTTTACCCAATCGAAAGGCTTCGCAAGGAGGGAGCCGGGAAAGCGCCTGTTCTTCGTTCCACGCCAGACAAAAATCAAGGATGGCTTCTGCCATTTTTTCGGTCAGTAAATATATATCTTCGCGCAGCACGCCCTGGGGTTGGCCGCCCACTTCAATCATCACCCCTTTTTTGCCCAGTGTGCAAAGGTAGCCATGGGACGCAAAGGTCTTTTCATCTTCGATGAGGATATTGGCTTCTGGCATAGCCTGCTTCACAAAACGGGCTAGAGCAATATTAAACTCATCGTGTTCTAAAATGATTAAGGTGGCACCCATTTGACTGGTGGTGTTGTGCACATCAACAAAAAAGTCGGTGGCCGAAGATGGGCCTTTAGGGCCGAATTCTTCATTCAACTTTTTGGCGAGTAGGGCTTCTTGCGCCGGGTTATCGGTAGCAAGACGCTCAGGGGTAAACTGGCGGTTTAAATCTTCATCTAAAAAGCGCACGTTGGCGTCGATGGCTTTTTCATTGACTAGGGCGCAACGTACATTTAACCCATTAAAGCGTGCCGGTAAGCCGCTTTGTTGCCATTGGCGAATTAATTCAATGCCGCTGGTTTCATTACCATGGGCACCACCCGTTAAAACGATGGAATTGAGCATAGTTTACTCACCTTTTAATAAAGCGAAACCGGAACTAAGAAGATAATGTCCGGTGAGGATCAGTGTTTAAAAAAATCATCCTGTTGCTGACTTAACATGGCTTCGATATCTTCAATATCCGGCATGTTTTCTGGCGTCTCAGGGGTTTGTGTTGTGGCAGGAATGGCTCTGTCTTCTGTGGCCCACTCCCCCAAATCAATAAGCTGACATTTCTTGGAGCAAAAAGGGCGATACAGGCTGGTCGAAGACCATTCCACAAGGGTGTTACAAGTAGGGCAATTGACTTTCACAACCGGTTCTTTATCGTAGTTCAGTTAATACAAGGAAGTTTAGCAGGCCGCCAGGGTAAATGTCACCGGGTTTTCCACCGAGGGGGATTGGCCTGGCTTGGCGTTAAACCACATAAAGCGAATGGAGTAGCGGTATTTATTCCCACTTAAGGTGGGATAAAACCCTTCGCTAATATCGCATTTTACCCGAATCAGTTCGTTTTTGTCGTCGGCCACCCCTTGATAAAAACCGTTTTCCGCGGTGATAGGTTCAAAGGTGGATTTTTCCCGTAAAAAAGAAAGTAATATGGCCACGGCTTCTTCTAATGATTCAAGGGATTTTCGCCACTGCTTCATATCTTGTTGCTGGCCTTGTTGCGGGCTGTTTAGCCAAAAATGCAGGTTGGGTAAGTCAAAACTGCATACGCCGCCGGGAATGGAAAATCGTTGGCGAATGGCCGATAAAAAAGGATCTTCTTTTAGGGCGCTGCCCAATTTTCGCTCTGCTTTAATATTGCTTCTAAGCGCCACAATGGATTGCAAGGTTTGCTCTAAAGCTTTTTTATCGATATTGGGGTAGCTGGACCATAAAATCAGGTTACGCTCATGGGTATCCAGATCTTTTAACAGATCTGAGCGCATATCCAGTCGCTCTAACAGATCCATTAGCGTAAATAACTGCTCGAAAAAATACACTTGTAACGCGGTATTCTGTGTTGACGCCCCGGTTTTCAATTGCCCGAGCAAATGTTCTATACGCAGATAATTCCGCACCTTTTCTTTAAGTGGAAATTCGAAAGTTGTGGTGGTCATGAAGGCCTCTCTGTTATATCGCCTAGCACTACAACGCAAAAGTGTGAAAATTTCAACCCCTGACGTGAATTTGCCCCTTAATGAGCCGATAAAGCAGGATCAGGCAGAAGCGAGCTTAAGGTATTTGTGATGCAATTTGTCCACTAAGGCAGGCAGCGCTGACAGCTTGCCATTGTTGTCGATGACATCATCGGCCTTGGCAAGGCGCTCGGTGCGACTTGCTTGAGCCGCCATAATAGCACGAATGGTGT
>NZ_JBAHZB010000005.1:13009-40029 GCF_036697315.1 Alteromonas sp. 14N.309.X.WAT.G.H12 | reverse complement strand
GGGCACGAGTTAACTGGGTGTTTTCATCACAATCCACCACCAAAACCCGGTTCGTCAGTGCATCCAGCTTGTTTTCTATAAGCAAGGGAACAGAAAAAATCACGTAAGGGGGTTTCGATTGGGCAAGCTGTTCGTTCATGGCTGTTCGAATAGCCGGGTGCAGTAAGTTATCCAGCCATTGTTTGTGGGCGGTATTGTTAAACACAATCTGACGGAGTTTAGCCCGGTTTAGGGCGCCGTCCTGGGTAAGAATACTCTTCCCAAAGTGGCTAATAATCTGCTTTAGCGCAGGTTGTCCAGGGGCCACTACCTCTCTGGCAACAACATCGGCATCCACCACATCAATGCCTCTCGCGGCAAATAAATCGCTGACAGCGGATTTGCCGCTGCCGATACCGCCGGTTAACCCCACAACAAAGGGCGCACTCATGATCCAAACACCCAAGCCAGATACATGTTAGTGATGGGGGTTTTATACAATAAGGTTAAATAACCCGCCACGGCCAAATAAGGGCCAAAGGGAATGGCCACAGACTGCCCTTTGCGCTGGCTTATCATAAGCACAATACCCACACATGCGCCCACTACCGAGGAAAGTAAAATAATAATGGGCAAGCCCTGCCAGCCGGTAAAGGCACCTAGGGCGGCTAATAGTTTAAAATCACCATAGCCCATGCCTTCCTTACCGGTAAGCAGTTTAAAGGCCCAATACACGCACCATAGGCTCATGTAGCCTACGGCAGCGCCGATAATGGCATCCACAGGGCTGACAAATACCGATTGGGTGCTTAACAATAAGCCTAGCCACACTAACGGCAAGGTTAGCTGGTCGGGCAATAACATTTTGTCTAAATCGATAAAAAGCAGGGCAATCAACACAAACACAATGAATATGGCCCATACCCCTTGGCTAGTAGCACCAAAATGCCAAGCGCTAAAGGTGGCCACAAGGGCGGTGAACAGCTCTACCAGTGGGTAACGTATAGAAATGGACGCCTTGCAGTTTGCGCACTTGCCGCCTAAAAACAAATAACTGATGAGGGGGATATTCTCCCAGGCACGAATTTTGTGCTGGCAGTGAGGGCAGGTACTGTCTGGCTTTACTAGGTTGAAGGGCGGGACGGTGGTAGCCTCATTGAGATCGTCGCTGTGAAAATAGCTCTGGTATTCGGCTTTCCAGGCCCGTTCCATCATAATGGGCAAGCGGTAGATCACCACATTTAAAAAACTGCCCACCAGCAAACTAAAAATAAAAACGCTAATAAGAAACGTAGGCAGGCTTTGCTGCATTAATGAAAGTATGGCGTCCATAAGTGCTTATATAACTGCTTATAATGATGTGATTAACCTTGCTAAGACTGCCTGAATTAGCGGTTTGTCTCAACGACAAATATTCTTTTATTTTTATAAAGGTAGGGTGGGTATAAGGGCCTTTGGTCTTATACCACGTTACCCATGTCAAAGATTGGCAAGTACATGGCAATAATCAATCCGCCTATGATAACGCCCAGTACTGCCATAATCATAGGCTCGAGCAGGCTGGTAAGGCCATCCACCATATCATCCACTTCGGCTTCATAAATGGTGGCAATTTTTGATAGCATTTCATCCACCGCGCCGGATTCCTCGCCAATGGCCACCATTTGGGTGACCATATCGGGGAACACATTGGTGGCCCGCATGGCGGTATTCATTTGCATACCGCCCGCCACTTCTTTTTTAATAAATTGGATGGCATCCCGGTATACCGCATTGCCTGCGGCGCCGGCGGCAGAGTCCAGGGCGCCAATTAAGGGCACCCCGGCAGCAAAGGTGGTCGATAGGGTACGGGCAAAACGGGCCACCGCCGCTTTTTTTAAAATTGCCCCGACCACGGGAATTTTTAAAATTAGCTTATCTACGTTATCCCGCAATTTGGGGGATTTTCGGTGGGCGCGAATAAACAATATGGCCGCAGCCACCATGGCCATGGCAATAAAAATGCCGTAATCCTGCACAAAACGGGAAATGCCCAGTACCAACTGCGTAAAGGCCGGTAATTCGGCACCAAAGCTAGAGAAGATTTCTTCAAATTGGGGCACCACAAACACCAGTAAGATGGTGGTGACAATAAAAGCCACTACTACCACCGCAATGGGGTAAAACATGGCTTTTTTAATTTTCGATTTTAAGGCTTCGGCCTTTTCTTTATAGGTAGCAATACGGTCATAAATGGTTTCAAGGGCGCCGGATTGCTCACCGGTTTTAACGAGGTCGCAATACAAATCTTCAAAATATAAGGGGTGTTTACGTAGTGCGCTGGATAGGGGGTTACCGGCTTTCACTTCATCGGTAATCTCGCCTAACAGTTTGCGCATGGCTGGTTTATCGTGGCCCTGGGCTATCATTTCTAAGGACTGAATAAGGGTAACACCGGCGTTTAACATGGTGGCAATTTGCCGGGAGATGACACAAATGTCTTTGGCGTTAATTTTTTTACCGCCACCGAATAAGGACCTAGGTTGTTTTTTTACTTTGTGGGCTGAGATGCCCTGACGACGAAGGAGGTTTTTGGCTTCTAGGAGACTAATAGCTGAAATTTCGCCTTTTCTGTTACTTCCCTGTTTGTCTTTGCCTTGCCATATAAAAATTTCTGCAGTTTTAGCCATGACTTTTACTCCCTAAAAAAGCCCGAGTACGATACTCGGGCTGAGGTAAACTTAACTAATTAGCAGTAATCAGTGTTGGCACAGGTTTCTGCCCATGTAATTAAACCTTTATCAGTATCGTATGTACCTTTAAGGGTATAAGTTTCGGATGCTAGCAGACCACCTTCGGCCTCTGGAGTTACCACTATAGAGCCAACTGTTGCAGATGCTGGTGTCCATGTTACAGCGTTGACGTATGTGGATACACCACCACTTAGGTTACTCGGAACACCATTTTCACTAGCCTCACATTCAGTTAGATCCCCCTCCGCTTGTACGCAGACTTCAATGGCAGTTTTAAAGGCTTGAGCCGCTAATACCACTTCAGAAAAGCGGGCTTTCTTTGTATAGTTATTATATGCTGGCAATGCTACAGCAGCCAGGATACCGATGATCGCGACCACGATCATGAGTTCGATTAGGGTAAAACCTTTTTGGTTTTGGTTAGATTTAGTGAAGTTTTTCATGGTTTCTCTCCGGGTGTGCGTATAATACGCTAAATTAAACTTATGCATTCAAAGTTACGTTTTATACCTGAGTCGTCCTTTACAACGCCCCCGGTACTTGATTCTCAGTATATGCCGAGATCCCTACCTGACAAGTATTCAGAAATATACATATGAATGGTAAACGGCGATCTAAGGGGATTGGGTGGATACCTAAAGGAGAGAAGGTAAAGATATCCACCTTATTGATTTTTAAGAGGAATTCTTTACTTTAACGTTACCCGAAGCGACAGATCTACCGCTTGTATATGCTTGGTTAATGCCCCTGAAGATATATAGTCAACCCCTAAATTAGCCAAGGATCCCAGTCTTTCTTTCGTAATATTGCCAGAGACTTCCAGTTTACTGCGCCCTTTTGTGCTTGCCACTGCGCTTCGGATCTGATCATTGGTGAAATTATCCAACATTATGATATCAGCCCCGGCGGATAACGCCTGTTCCAGCTCTTCAAGGCTTTCCACTTCAACTTCTACCGGTTTGTTTGGGTTCATGGACTTGGCCGTGGCGACGGCCTTTTCAATGGAGCCACAAGCAAAAATGTGGTTTTCCTTTATAAGGTAGGCATCGAACAAACCAATACGGTGGTTGACACCGCCACCGCAGGCAACGGCATATTTTTGTGCCAAGCGTAAACCGGGTAGGGTTTTACGGGTATCAAGAATACGGGTTTGGCTGTCTGCTAGCAGTGAAGCATATTCGTGGGCAGCGGTGGCCGTGGCCGAAAGGGTTTGCAAAAAGTTAAGGGCGGTGCGCTCGGCGGTGAGGATCCCTCTAGCCGGGCCCGATAAACTTAACAAGGTATCACCGGCTTTGGCACTGTCGCCATCGGCCACATGCCAGGTAAGGGTGATGGTGGGATCGACCAAGCTAAACGCCGCGTGTGCCCAATCGATACCGCAAACAATGCAGTCTTCCCGGGTGATCACCGTTGCTTCTGCTTGGGTGCTGCTATCAATAAGGTTCGCCGTGATGTCAAAGGCGGGATCGGGCGTGCCGCCCAGATCTTCGGCTAGCGCAAGATTAACCTGCGCGCGGATGCTGTCTGCTGAAGGTTGCGTCATCATGTCTATTCGTGCTCTTAAAGGGTTCGCAATATTAACCAATCACCGCGTTGGGTAAACTCCAGTTGGGATAAAACGCTCATGCCCAGTAAAATCTGGTTATCGTTCATACCGGGGTTTAAGTTAGCGCGGACGTTTCTTATTTCAATGTCGCCGATAGTAACAGAATCTAGGGTGGTACGGCTAACCCGCACTACGCCATTGGCGGTTTGTGCCAAGCCGCTACCTTGCACTTGTAAACCAAGTTGTTGTTGCAGGTGGGCAGGAATTGCCACATCGGTGGCGCCGGTATCCACTAAAAATTCCACCGGCACACCGTTTATGGTGCCGGTAGTCACATAATGACCGGCGCGGTTTTGTTTTAACCTCACTTCGGTTTGATTGGCTATTCGTACCGATTCCGGTTGCTGGTTCGGATTGGCCTGGCGGGCCAGCATATCGCTGAACACATAGGTCAACAGACCTAACCCACATACCCAGGCCAGTATATACATCCATTTTCCTGCTTGTTGATGGCTACTCATCACACCACTTAACTTGACTACCCTAACCGATGATAATAAAGCTATCCTAGAGTAAGGCAATGGCGCGCCGTAAACTTAGTGCGGCTATTTGCTATTGACGTTCATCCGTCTTATGGTGATTTATCGTTATGCAATAAACCACGCAGCAATCTCTAATAAAGGACAGTAAAGTGATACTTATCAGTTTATTAATCGCCATTGGATTAGACAGGCTAATAACCCGACCGGATTATTGGCGTTCCACCTGGGTAACGGAAAAAACCTTAGGGGCCGTATGTAAAAAAAGCGATGGCAAAGCGGGGAAATGGCGGGTATGGCTTGGATTGCTGGTGCCCGCGTTGGTATTGATGGGCTTAGAATGTGTGCTATTTGGTAATTTTACTACATTTATAGTGCAAACTGTCATTGTGTTCCTTGCCTTAGGATGCAGGGCTTCCCGTCATACCTATAAAAGTTGGTTGCAAGCAGCCCAGCGAGAAGACAGTGAGGCCTGTGATCTATACGCCCGACAATTACATAAAGGGCTAGTTGGACAGGAAGATAACAGTGATGTGGCCGACGATGGTACACAAATTCAACGGCTGTTGTTACTGGCGAATTTTCAGTTTTATGCTGCTGTGATCATCTTCTTTATTGTATTGGGGGCGCCAGGTGCACTGCTATATATGACAGTGCGGGAAGCCCACCGTTATTTCATTGCTGCGGACTGGCCTTGTGCTGAGCATAGCGGGTCGCTGTTACACTACCTTGAATGGATCCCGGTGCGTATTACCGCCTTTGGTTTTCTGGTGGTGGGACATTTTTCAAAGGCGTTGCCGGTGTGGCTTGAATACCTGTTTCAAGGCCACATGGAAAGCCAACAGTTTTTGTGGCGGGTGGGACGTCAGGCAGAAATTATTGAGCCAAAAGACTGCGCGACATGTAACAAGTTAATGGCCTGTAGCCATGTACTTGCTGGTGTGCGTCTAGCGAAACGGAATATTCTTTTTCTACTGGTGGCCACCGCGGTGCTTACCTTATCTGGCTGGCTGGTCTAACCACTAAGATGGGTCGCGCATCCATGGTGAATATAGCGGGAAATGGGATCATATTTGATGATAATTTCCCCGCTTTTGTTTACATATTAACGGCATAATTATAACGACTCGTTATTTTCCAAACTCATCAGACCAGATTAAAGTGTAGAAAATTTTCAACAAATTCAATATATAGAGACTTTTGGTGTAAGTTTACACGGGACTTTTTGTCTCTAACTATTTACCTGAATTTGGATCTGGCCTAAACTAGATAGGTAAATTGGTATTACCAATGAAGGGTGGCTTACAAATTTGTTTACAATTTGGCCGCCTTTTTTATAACCGAGGATCCGTCAATTTATGCGTCAAGGCCGAAGAAAACTGTCAGATGTGATTACTGAGCAGCTGGAATCCATGATTCTTGACGGCACCTTATTGGCGGGCCAGCAATTGCCTCCCGAACGTGAACTGGCCATGCAGTTTGATGTATCCCGGCCGTCTTTGCGGGAAGCCATCGGTAACCTACAGGCCCGCGGCCTTGTAGAGCGCAAGCAGGGAGGCGGTACCTTTGTTAACCGCAACCTTAACGCTGCCATGACCGACCCACTGATGGCACTGATTAGTCGCCGTCCGGAAACCCAATTCGATTTGCTTGAATTTCGCCATGCCCTTGAAGGCATGGCCGCCTATTATGCTGCCTTACGTGGGCAGCCGGAAGATTATCAGGCATTGCAAGCCGCGTTAGATAATTTGCCGGAACCTGGCCCGAAAGACAGTAAACGGCCACTGGCCGAGGCGGTGGGTGAATTTTACATGGTGATGGCGCGGGCTTCGCACAATATGGTGTTGTTGCATGTGATGAGTACCATGCAATCCATGTTGGTGGAAAATATCGAACGTAACTTCGATATGTTTGCCCAGCATCACGATGATGAAACTGATATTAATGGCGAAGTAACCCGTCAGCGTAAAGAAATTTTAGCGGCCATTGCGTCTCGCGATCCAGAGGCCGCTCGGCAAGCATGTAATGCACATCTTGCCTTGATTGAGAAAACGCTCCTGGCGATCAACCAGCGCGATAGTCGTGTTCAACGTGCGTTAAGACGCTTGGAGATATAGGGCTAGGCCCTATAAACGGAATACTTACCGCTAAGTTTGGGTAAGAAAATTAAAAAACGGTGAGCTACTTAGGCTCATACAATGTACAACCTAGTTTAGTCTTATCATCCTCCGATAGTCGTCGGTAAGGATGGTTTTTACTATCAGCAACAATAGGATGGCACCATGACTGAAATGATGCACCAAGATGTGGATCCCCAAGAAACACAAGAATGGCTGGAGTCGTTAGAGTCAGTATTAGAAGAAGAGGGCGTTGAACGCGCTCATTTTTTACTAGAATCACTGATTGAGAAAGCACGCAGAAATGGTGCCCACTTGCCGTACGACGCCACCACGGCCTATATCAACACCATTCCACCGGGGCAGGAACCGACCATGCCTGGTGACCAAACTATTGAAGGTAAAATTCGTAACGCATTGCGTTGGAATGCCTTGATGATGGTTTTACGTGCCTCTAAAAAGAATTTGGATCTTGGTGGTCACATATCCAGTTTTGCTTCTTCGGCAATGCTTTACGATGTGGGCTTTAACCATTTCTATCGTGCACCTAATGAAAAAGACGGCGGCGACTACGTGATGTATCAGGGCCATGTGGCACCCGGTATTTATTCCCGCGCATTCATTGAAGGCCGTTTAACTGAAGAACAGTTAGATATGTTCCGTCAGGAAGTGGATGGCAAAGGGCTGTCTTCTTATCCTCACCCTAAATTGATGCCTGATTTTTGGCAGTTCCCTACGGTATCTATGGGCTTGGGCCCAATGCAGGCGATTTACCTTGCTCGCTTCCTAAAATACCTTACCGATCGCGGCATTAAAGATTGTTCTGAACAGCGCGTATGGTGCTACCTAGGCGATGGCGAGTGTGATGAGCCAGAAAGCTTAGGTGCTATTGGCCTGGCTTCCCGTGAAGGTTTGGACAATCTGACTTTCGTGATCAACTGTAACCTGCAGCGTCTTGATGGCCCTGTACGGGGTAACGGTAAAATTATTCAGGAACTGGAAGGCACATTCCGTGGCGCTGGCTGGGAAGTGATTAAAGTTATCTGGGGTCGCTACTGGGATCCACTTTTGGCCCGTGATACCTCTGGTAAATTGCTTAAACTGATGAACGAAACCATTGATGGTGAATATCAGAACTGTAAAGCAAAAGGCGGTGCCTATACTCGCGAGAAATTCTTTGGCAAGTACCCAGAGCTTCAAGAAATGGTATCGAACATGTCAGATGATGACATCTGGCGCTTGAACCGTGGTGGTCACGATCCGGTAAAAGTCTATGCGGCTTATGATCGGGCAGTGAAAACCAAAGGTCGTCCACAGGTTATCCTAGCCAAAACGGTAAAAGGTTACGGTATGGGCGCGGCCGGTGAAGGTAAAAACATTGCTCACCAAGTGAAGAAAATGGATATGGAAGCGGTTAAACATTACCGTGATCGTTTCAATATCCCCGTATCGGATGAGCAACTGACCGATCTGCCGTACTTCAAATTCGACGAAGACAGCGAAGAAATGAAGTATTTGCGTGCTCGTCGTGAAGCCTTGCATGGCTATATGCCAGTGCGCCGCGCAAAAACCTCGGATGAATTGCCCGTCCCCGAACTTAAAGCATTTGAAGCTGTGACGAAAGGGTCTGGTGACAGAGAAATCTCTACTACTATGGCCTTTGTGCGGGTGCTGACAGCCTTGTTGAAAGACAAGAAGATCGGTAAGCGTGTGGTTCCTATTATTCCTGATGAAGCCCGTACGTTTGGTATGGAAGGCTTGTTCCGCCAAGTGGGTATTTATTCTTCACAAGGTCAAAAATACGAACCGCAGGATTCTGATCAAGTCGCGTACTACCGTGAAGATAAAAAAGGTCAGGTATTACAAGAAGGGATTAACGAACTAGGCGCCATGGCCTCTTGGCTGGCTGCCGGTACTTCCTACAGTACCAACGATCTGCCCATGATCCCGTTCTACATTTATTATTCCATGTTCGGTTTCCAACGTGTTGGTGACCTCGCTTGGGCGGCAGGTGACTCCCGAACCCGCGGTTTCCTTGTAGGTGGTACGGCTGGACGCACCACGCTAAATGGTGAAGGTTTGCAGCACCAGGACGGTCACTCTCATACTCAGGCAGCGTTGATCCCTAACTGCGTAAGTTACGATCCTACCTATGGCTACGAAGTGGCGGTTATCGTGCAAGATGGCTTACGCCGTATGCTAGAAGAGCAGGAAGACGTGTTCTATTACCTAACGGTAATGAACGAAAACTACAAGCAGCCTGCTATGCCTAAAGGTGCCGAAGAAGGCATTGTTAAAGGTATTTATAAACTGGATACCGTAGGTAAGAGCAAGAAGAAAGTGAAACTGCTGAGCTCCGGTACCATCATGGAGCAGGTGCGTGAAGCGGCCGCTACTTTGGCGGAAGACTACGGTGTTGAAGCAGAAGTTTACAGCGTGACGTCGTTTAACGAACTGACCCGTGAGGGCCAGGATTGTGATCGTTACAACATGCTGCACCCTGATGCTGAAAGCAAAGTGCCTTACATTACTGAAGTATTAAGCAACGGTAACGATGGCCCCACTATTGCGGCAACCGATTACATCAAAAACTACGCCGATCAGGTGCGTGACTTTGTCCCTGGACCTTATCGCGTATTGGGCACTGACGGTTTTGGCCGCTCAGACAGCCGTGCGAACTTGCGTCGTCACTTTGAAGTTGACGCTGCACATGTTGCTTACGCGGCCTTGTACGAACTGTACAAAGCGGGTGATGTTGATGCCAAGACCCTGTCTAAAGCGATGACAGATCTGGGTATTGATGCCGAAAAAGTTAACCCACTTTACGCTTAAGGAAAGGGAGACTAACGAAAATGGCAGATATTAAAGACGTACTCGTACCCGACCTGGGCGAAGACCAGGTTGAAGTCATTGAACTGTGTGTTGCCGTTGGCGACGAGGTGGAAGCAGAAGACTCCATCGTTACAGTTGAAAGTGATAAAGCTAGCATGGATATTCCAGCACCGTTTGCGGGCAAAATCTCTGAGCTGAACGTGAAAGTAGGGGATAAAATTTCCGAAGGTGATTTGCTGGCGAAATTAGAAGCTGCGGGCGGCGAAGCGGCCCCGGCTGAAGAAAGCGCAGAGCAAAGCTCACCAGCCGAAGCCAAAGAAGAAGCACCTAAGGAAGAAGCGCCTAAAGAAAGCGCGGCGCCGGCTTCTTCAGGTGGTAGCGCCACCATCGAGGTTACAGTACCGGATATTGGTGATGCAGCGGATGTGGACGTGATTGAAGTGCTGGTGGCTGAAGGCGATAGCGTAGAAGCCGAAGATGGCCTAATTACGTTAGAAACCGATAAAGCCACCATGGACGTCCCTTCACCACAGGCCGGTAAAGTGGTGAGCCTGAAGGTAAAAGAAGGTGATAAAGTCTCTGAAGGATCACTGGTATTAACGCTGGAAGTAGCCGGTGCACAAAACAGTGATGCTGCACCCGCTTCTGCGCCTACCGAAGACGCCACGCCAGCAGCCAGTGCTGAAGAGACAACGTCTGATGACGGGGTGGAAGAAGAAATTGAAGTAACCGTTCCGGATATTGGCGATGCCTCTGATGTGGACGTTATTGAAGTTTTAGTGGCAGAAGGTGACACCGTAGAAGCCGAAGATGGGCTTATTACGCTGGAAACTGACAAGGCCACCATGGATGTGCCTGCACCTAAAGCCGGTACCGTTACCAAGTTACTGATTAAACAGGGTGATAAAGCCTCACAAGGCACGCCGGTTATTATGCTAAAAGTGAAAGGGGCGGCAAAACCTGCGGCACCGAAACAAGAAAGCAAACCGGCAGCACCGGCACCGGCGGCGTCTGCCCCTGCGCAGAAAAAACCGCCAGTACCTCATCATCCGTCTGCGGGCGCTAAAGTTAAAACAGGCAAAGCCCATGCGTCACCGTCTGTGCGCCGTTTGGCCCGTGAATTTGGCGTCGACCTAACTCAGGTAGATGCCTCAGGCCCCAAAGGTCGTATTCTTAAAGAAGATGTTCAGGCTTTTGTGAAACACGAGCTGGCCCGTCCTAAAGCCACAGCCGGCGCGATTGCTCAAGGTAGCGGTGGTGGTTTACAAGTGATTCCGCCGCCAAAAGTGGATTTCTCTAAGTTCGGTGAAATTGAAGAGAAGCCCCTTACGCGTATTCAGAAAATTTCTGGACCGAATCTGCATCGTAACTGGGTGACGATCCCTCATGTGACTCAGTTTGAAGAAGCGGATATCACTGATTTAGAAGCATTCCGTAAAGATCAGAACAAAATTGCTGAGAAACGCAAACTGGGTGTTAAGATAACGCCGTTGGTATTTATGATGAAGGCGGTAGCCGATGCAATGAAAGCGTATCCGGTATTTAATACTTCGCTTTCTGCTGACGGTGAGTCTTTAATTCAGAAAAAATACTACCATATAGGTATTGCTGTCGACACGCCGGGAGGTTTGGTCGTGCCGGTAGTGCGTGATGTTGATAAAAAAGGCATCATGGATATCTCCCGTGAACTGATGGAAATCAGCGCAAAAGCACGGGACGGCAAATTGAAATCTGCGGACATGCAGGGAAGTTGCTTTACTATTTCCAGCTTAGGCGGCATCGGCGGTACAGCGTTTACACCTATTGTAAATGCACCAGACGTTGCTATCTTGGGTGTGTCTAAGAGCGACATTAAGCCGAAGTGGAACGGCAAAGAGTTTGAGCCACGCCTAATGGTGCCGCTCTCACTGTCTTACGACCATCGTGTTATTGACGGCGCGGTGGCAGCAAGGTTTGCTGTACACTTAAAAGCAGTTCTGGAAGACATGCGCCAGATGTTGCTTTAGTTTAGAGAAGATAAAGGGAGTGGTATGCTCCCTTTATACGTTTTTTAGAAGGATTTATTCCTTTCTGACTTTACAGGGCTTTCACGCCCTAGTTAAAATTCAAGCGTGTTACGCACTTATTGAAATTTGGACAGATTTTTTGAGGTCACGATGAGCGAAATTAAAACGCAATTAGTGGTACTGGGTGGCGGCCCTGGCGGTTACTCCGCAGCTTTCCGCGCAGCCGATTTAGGCATTGAAACAGTAATTATAGATTCACGGGATACATTAGGCGGTGTTTGTCTTAACGTTGGATGTATTCCATCGAAGGCACTATTGCACGTTGCCAAAGTGATCAAAGAAGCAAAACATCTGTCTGCGCATGGCGTAACATTTGGTGAGCCAAAACTGGATCTGGATAAAATTCGCGAGTACAAAGACGGCGTGGTTAGCCAGCTGACGAAAGGCTTGGCGGGTATGTCTAAAATGCGCAAAGTGAAACACGTACAAGGTTACGGTAAGTTCACCGGCGCGAATTCCATTGAAGTAGAAGGTAAAGACGGTAAAACCACTATCTCCTTCGAAAAAGCCATTATCGCAGCGGGTTCAGAGCCAGTATCTTTACCTTTCATCCCTGAAGATGATCGCGTGATCGACTCTACCGGTGCACTGGAAATGAAAGATATTCCAGAAAAATTACTGGTTCTAGGCGGTGGTATCATCGGCCTGGAAATGGGTACGGTTTACGAAGCCTTAGGGTCAAAAATTGATGTGGTTGAATTCCTTGACCAGTTAATTCCTGCGGCTGACAAAGACATCATGAAAGTCTTTATGAAAGATTATAAAGACAAATTCAACATTATGCTGGAAACCAAAGTCACCGCGGTTGAAGCCAAAGATGATGGTTTATATGTGACCTTTGAAGGTAAAAAGGCCCCATCTGAAGCCGTTCGTTATGACAAAGTCTTGGTTGCAGTAGGACGTCGTCCTAACGGTAAAGTGATTGGCGCAGAAACTGCGGGTGTTAATGTTGATGAGCGTGGTTTCATCAATGTGGACAAACAGCTTAAAACAAACGTTGATCACATCTATGCCATTGGTGATGTGGTAGGTCAGCCTATGCTTGCACACAAAGCGGTACATGAAGGCCATGTCGCTGCCGAAGTGATTGCCGGTAAGAAGCATTTCTTCGATCCTCGTTGTATTCCATCGGTTGCTTACACTGAGCCAGAAGTGGCTTGGGTAGGTCTGACTGAGAAAGAAGCCAAAGAGCAGGGTATCAGCTACGAAACAGCGGTATTCCCATGGGCAGCGTCTGGACGTGCTATTGCCTCTGATGCCACTAACGGTATGACCAAGATGATCTTTGAAAAAGACACAGCTCGGGTTATCGGTGGCGCTATGGTGGGTACGAATGCCGGTGAAATGCTAGGCGAAATCGGCTTGGCCATTGAGATGGGTGCCGATGCGGAAGATGTGGCATTGACCATTCATGCTCACCCCACACTGAACGAGTCTATCGGCTTGGCGTCTGAAATTTTCGAAGGCAGCATTACTGATTTGCCTAATCCGAAAGCGAAGAAAAAATAAGCGTTAATACGCCATAAAAAAACGAGGCTTTTTGCCTCGTTTTTTGTTTTTAGCTGCCAAATATTCTCTTTTTTAGCCCTAGGCCTTATTTACTGCATTGGTTTGTGAGATTTTTTTCGGTGTCACGGTTAACGAAGCATTGGATTTGTCACACTGAAACTGCCTTTGACGTTCTTTCATGGTTTTCACGGTTTCCGGGCAGTACCCTTTTCTGCAGCATTGAGATAAGCGGGCGTCATGCTGAGCAACCCGTTGCTGAATAATGTGCACCACATGATGTCGTAACCATTGTAAACCTTGATCCACATCCTGGCGTTTATGCCATAAAAGGGACATGGGAGTGGCCATGATTTCCACCGGGGTTTCAAAAACAGCTAATCGTCCGGCAAAAATATGGTCTTCGACAACCAATGAAGGGGCGACACAAATCAAATCACTTTGCAGAAGTAACGGCGCCACATTGTAAAAATCGTTAACGGTCATGGCAATGCGCCGGCTCAAGCCAAGGTTAGTGAGGGCTTGATCGGTGGGGCCGGTAACATCACCGGTAATGGACACCAGTAAATGTTGGGCGCGAACAAAATCATCCAAGGTTAATTTATCCTTCGCCAAAGGATGATCAGGGCGCATCACAACCACGTACTTAGGATCTAATAAATGCTGACTACGAATAACCCCGCTGGGTAATACGTATTTGGATATGGCTAATTCTGCCTCAGCATCTTTTAAAATTTGGTCGCAATCGCTGTTGGGGTTGGGTATGGCATAAATATTAATCCCTGGCGCTTGTTGCTCGATAATTTGTCGTAACGGCCCCCAAACCATATTCACCAAGGTATCTGTGGCCGCTATCCTAAAGGTGCGTTTTGACGTGGCCGGTTCAAAGGAAACAGGATCAACCGCACTTTCCAATTGGCTTAGTGGTGTTTGTATTTGACTCCACAAGTTTCTGGCAAAAGCGGTGGGTTGAATACCCCGACCATCTTTAATAAAGAGCTCGTCGCCCCAGGCACCACGCATTCGGGATAACGCATTCGACACCGCAGGCTGGGTCATTGCCAGGCGTTCGGCGGCTCGGGTGATGGCCCCTTCGGTCATAATGGCGTCAAATATCATAAGTAAATTGAGATCTTGGGTACGCACGCTGAGTCCTCTGTGGTTGGGCTGTCAATATATTACATAAAATGATGTGTTGTATATAAATATATAATTATTTTTATTGTTTCGCCGTGGGCATAATGCGCAGCATTCACACTCAACGAGAATGCCTGCAATGAAAAATAAACTTAAAATAGCATTGTTTATTACCGCTGCAATTTATTTAACTGCCTGCGGTAGCAATGAAATTAACCCAGAACATCAGGCTGGGGCAACGGCCACACCGGCTTCAATTCCAGTGGACGTTGCACCGGTTATTCATACCAATATCGCTCAATGGGATGCTTTTACCGGTCGCTTAGAGGCGGTGGAAACAGTGGCACTGCGCCCACGGGTTTCGGGCTATATCGATTTTGTGGCCTTCGAAGAAGGGCAATGGGTAGAGCAGGGACAAACCTTGTTTCTTATCGATAACCGGGCGTTTAAAGCCGAAGTGGATCGGTTATCGGCTCAGTTAGATGAAGCGAAAAGCCGTTTAAGGCTTGCTAAATTGGATGCGGATCGCGCGGGGATGTTACGACGCACCAATGCCATATCCAAAGAGGTGGCCGACACACGAAGCGCCGGTGTTGAACAGGCGAAAGCTAATGTTGCGGCAACTCAGGCCGCGCTGGATTTAGCCCAGTTGAACCGTGGTTTTGCACGGGTAGAAGCCCCCATCTCAGGGCGTATTTCCCGGGCCAATATTACTGCGGGAAACTATGTAACCGCAGGGCAAAGTTTATTAACGTCCATCGTGTCAACAAAACGCTTGTACGCATACTTTGATATCGATGAAAGCACTTATCTTACCTATACCCAAAATGCCAATTACGAGCAATTAAGTCAGTTACCGGTGGCCATGCAACTGGCCAACGGCGAGGGTTACGATTATTGGGGACAATTAGATTTTATCGATAATCAGGTAAATCCCGATACGGGCACCATCAAGGTACGGGCGGTATTTGATAATCAGTCCGGTGCCTTGGTTCCGGGGTTATTCGCTCATATTCGTCTGGCCAGTGGGGAGTCAAAAGATCGCATTTTAATTGAAGAAACTGCGGTGGGCACTGACTTAAACAACAAGTATGTTTTGGTGCTGGATGACAACAATACACTTGTCTACCGCACGGTGTCCTTAGGCGACAAAGTGGGATCATTGCGTTTTATCGACAAGGGGTTAGCGCCAAGCGATACCATTGTGGTGAATGGATTACAGCGGGTACGTCCAGGTGTGACCGTTGCACCCAATAAGGTGTCTATGCAGGAAAGTGACGCTTTTAAACAGTTACAGGTATGGCAGCGCTATGTGTCCGACAAAGGGAGGATGACGGCGGCGTTACCTCCGTTAACTTCCGTTAAAGGACAGCGTTAATGAATTTCTCCCGCTTCTTTATACACCGGCCCGTTTTTGCCGGTGTCCTTTCGTTACTGATTTTTATTGGTGGTGCCATCGCGGTATGGAAGCTGCCCATTACCGAATACCCCCAAGTGGTTCCTCCTACCGTGGTGGTGACCGCGAACTATCCCGGCGCTAACCCAAAAGTCATTGCCGAAACCGTGGCCACGCCTCTTGAGCAAGAAATTAATGGCGTGGAAAACATGCTGTATATGTCGAGTCAGGCAAACTCAGACGGTCGCATGACGTTGACCATTACATTTGCGATAGGCACGGATCCTGATAACGCCACCACCTTGGTACAAAACCGGGTAAATCGGGCGTTATCTCGTTTACCTCAAGAAGTTCAACGTTTAGGGGTTGTGACAGAAAAGTCCTCGCCTAATTTAACTATGGTGGTGCACCTGACCTCGCCAGACAGTCGCTATGACATGCTGTATTTGTCTAACTATGCCGAGCAAAACATTAAAGATGAGCTAAACCGCATTGATGGTGTGGGCGAGGTTCGCCTGTTTGGCGCTGGGGAATACAGCATGCGGGTATGGTTAAACCCGAATAAAATTGCGGCATTACAGCTTAACGCCGCTGATGTTATCAGCGCCATTGAAGCGCAAAACCAGCAAGCTGCGGCGGGAAGTTTAGGGGCGCAACCGGCAGGTGGCAGCGAGTTTCAGCTACTAATTAATGTGCATGGCCGTTTGCTGGATGAAAAAGAGTTTGGCGATATTATTATTAAGGTGGGCACCAGTGGCGAGGTTATTCGCCTAAAAGATGTGGCCCGAGTGGAATTAGGAGCAGATTATTACACCCTGCGTTCCCTTTTAAATAACAAACCGGCGGCGGCGCTGCCCATTTTTCAGGCGCCGGGTTCCAATGCCATTCAAATTAGTAACGATGTCCGCGCTGCCATGAGCGAATTATCCCAATCCTTCCCCGAAGGACTGGACTACGATATCGTTTATGATCCTACGGTTTTTGTGCGTGGCTCGATAGAAGCGGTGGTCAATACCTTGTTTGAAGCCGTGTTGCTGGTGGTGTTGGTGGTTGTGCTGTTTTTACAAACCTGGCGCGCATCCATTATTCCCCTTGTGGCCGTGCCGGTTTCCCTTGTGGGTACGTTTGCCTTTATGCATCTTTTGGGGTTTTCATTAAATGCCCTTTCTTTGTTTGGTTTGGTGCTGGCCATTGGTATTGTGGTGGATGATGCCATTGTGGTGGTGGAAAATGTGGAGCGCAATATTGCCGATGGCCATAGTCCCGTTGAAGCTACCACCATTGCCATGAAAGAGGTGACCGGCCCTATTATTGCTACTACGCTGGTGCTGGCCGCGGTGTTTATTCCTACGGCGTTTATGTCTGGCCTTACCGGACAGTTTTACCGTCAGTTTGCCCTTACCATTACCATTTCCACGGTGATTTCAGCGCTTAACTCCCTTACTCTCAGTCCTGCGCTGTCAGCCTTGTTGCTAAAATCCCACCATGCGCCGAAAGACTGGTTAACAAGGGGCATGGACAAGGTATTAGGCCGTTGGCTTTTTGCCCCATTTAACCGCTTTTTCGAGCGTGGTGCCCAGGCTTACACAAAAGGCGTGGGAAGTTTGATCCGCAAATCGGGTATTGTGGTGGTGCTGTATGCCGGAATGTTGCTGTTAACGTGGCAACAGTTTAGTGCTACGCCCACCGGGTATGTGCCTGCACAGGATAAAATGTATTTGGTGGCGTTTGCACAGTTGCCTGATGCCTCGTCACTGGATCGTACCGAAGCGGTGGTCAAAGAGATGTCGGCTATGGCGTTAACACAACCAGGGGTTGCGGATGTGGTGGCGTTTCCTGGGCTGAATATTAACGGTTTTACCAACAGTCCCAGCTCGGGGGTGGTATTTTTTCCCTTGAAGTCATTCGCGGATCGAGAAAGTGCTGGGCTTTCTGCCCAGGCAATAGCCGGCCAGTTAAACCAGAAGTTTGCGGCCATTAAAGAAGCCTATGTGGCGGTCTTTCCGCCGCCGCCAGTATTGGGGTTAGGCACCATTGGCGGCTTTCGTTTGCAGATCCAAGATCGGCGTAATTTAGGCTATGAAGCGCTTAACAGTGTTACCCAGCAAGTTGTACAAAAAGCCTGGCAAGATCCCGTATTAACCGGCGTCTTTAGCAGCTATCGGGTGAATGTGCCTCAGCTTGACGTGGATGTAGACAGGACAAAAGCCATCAGTATGGGTGTAAATATCGATACCTTGTTCGATACCTTACAAACTTATTTAGGCTCTGTGTATGTGAACGATTTTAATCTGTTTGGCAGAACTTATCAGGTGAATGTGCAGGCCGATGCGCCATTTCGTCAAAATGCCGAACAAATCAAGCAGTTCAAAATACGTAATCAACAGGGTGAAATGATCCCGTTGGGCGCGTTTTTAGAGATTAACCATACTGCCGGCCCTGACAGAGTGATGCATTACAATGGTTATGTGACAGCGGAAATTAACGGTGCGCCCATGCCCGGTTATAGTTCCGATGAAGCTAAGGCCGCCATCGAGAACATTTTGGATGACACCTTGCCTCTGGGGATGAGTTACGAATGGACTGAGTTAACGTATCAGCAAATTTTGGCCGGTGATGCGTCGCTATATGTTTTCCCTCTCGTGGTGCTCCTGGTATTTTTGGTGTTGGCGGCCCAGTATGAAAGCTTGTCTTTACCACTGGCGATAATCCTGATTGTGCCTATGACCCTATTGAGTGCCTTGGTGGGAGTGGGGATCTACGGTGGCGACAACAACATATTTACCCAAATCGGGCTGATTGTACTGTTTGGTCTGGCGACGAAAAACGCCATATTGATTGTGGAGTTTGCCAAAGAACTGCAAGAGCAGGGGCGCACGGCACTGGAGGCGGTGACAGAAGCCTGTCGGTTGCGTCTGCGTCCTATCTTGATGACCTCAGTGGCGTTCATTATGGGCGTGTTGCCTATGGTGCTCTCCACCGGCGCGGGCGCTGAAATGCGTCAGGCCATGGGCGTGGCGGTGTTTTCAGGCATGTTGGGGGTGACCTTCTTTGGCTTGGTATTAACGCCGGTCTTCTATTATTTAGTACGCCGAAAACGGGCATAACCTTTGACGTCTTAAATAAGAACTACGAGTTAAAAACCGCCTTCGGGCGGTTTTTTTGTTCACGTTGCCACAATTTGCCATGATTGCGCCTTCCGGTTGACGTTTTTAACGGTTATTTTGATTCGCCTATGTAAATTTTTAGCGGTACAAGGGGCAGGTTTGCTACCCTTACATAAACCTTGTGACGCCCGTAAATACTGGTTAAGACAGTCTTTAGAGATGTTTAAACGGGCGCTGGCATGACAGATATTGCCGCTGTTTTTATCGGTGCGGCGGGTAATGTATTCGTCCACATAGTGGTAGATTCAGCGCCGCCAATACAATGGGATTGGCAATGGCTGCACAGTTGGTTTGTGAGTAAAATTTATACACGTTACAATCCATGGCAACGAGAAATTTAAGGCATGGTAGTGATAACAGTAGCAAACTCACCTTCTTCGGGTCATTTATGGCGGTAAAAACAAATCATCCTGATCAGATGGAGTTTTTTGATGTACCTAGCCCCTGTATTGGCGTTTGTCAGTCGGGGCCTAAAGGGTATTGTTTAGGATGCTTTCGCAGTCGTGATGAAAGACTGTACTGGTTAAAAATAGACGATGCGGCCAAACGAACCATTATTCGTGCATGTCAGCGTCGTAAACAGGTGGCCCTGCGTCGACAGGCAACGGAGTCTGACGAAACAGCAGGGTTAGCGCCGCAACAGCACTCTTTATTTCCTGATCAGGACGACACCTGATTGGATGGAACAGGCTATACGCTAATAGCAGAAAATAGAAGGGCCAAGATTAATGCTACTGGATAACTACGTTTCCTATGCTAGTGAGTCTTTTACGCTTCCCCAAATATGCATTAAAATACGTAAAATTTTGGATGACACCCATTCTGATGTGGATGACATCAGCCGACTTATATCATTGGATCCCTCTTTGACCGCGAAGATTTTGCGGCTTGCCAACAGTGCCTTGTTTCGTTTTCCATCGCAAATTGATTCTGTGGCGAAAGCCATTAGTGTGGTAGGTGGCGAGGCCTTGTATAACCTAGTGATGGCAGAAACGGCCAATACCGCGTTTAACCATTTTAAAAGTGAGTATGTTGATCTTAAGCAGCATTGGTACTCATCTGTTTACAACGGCGTGTTGGCACAATATTTAGCCAAATCCATTCATCAACGCGGGAGCGAGCGATTTTTTGTATTGGGTATTTTGCATAATTTAAGCGAGTTGGTTGTCGCCAAATATGATCCGGAAAAATACATGGCCTATATCCAGTTGAAATCCGATGACTTACCCTGGCAAAAACAACAAGCGCACTATGGGTTTACCTTTGCCCATTGCTCCGGCGTGATCATGGAAGAATGGCAGCTGCCGATGAAGTTATATTATCCGGTGAAATGGCTACATCATGCGTCAAAACAAGAGGAAGATGGGGATATTGGTTTGTTGGCGTGCTCGATGCGCGTTACAATTCGTGAAAATAAGCCGTCGGAGTACGGCAATATCGCGCCATTTACGCCAGAAATAGCCGATAAACTTAATACTAATAATGATTTATTAAAAAATACCATCGCTTACGCGAATACAGAAACTGAGAAAGTAGCGACGTCGGTGTTATAAAAGTTCCGTACTTTTTGCACTGACGACGTTATACCGTGCGCAAATAACAACAAGTAGTTAATAAAAAAATATCCATGTTTAAACCATTTTCAACTCGATGGCGTCTATTGACATGTTTGCTTCTGCCAATGTGTAGCCCGTTGTGGGCGTCAGATAGCAGCATGATCAATACCTTATACAACTCAGATATAGACTTTGGTAGTGAAGAAGGCCCTCCCCACTTTACGCTGACGGGTGAAATAGGTATTCTTGCCGCCACTGGAAATACAGACGCAACTTCATTCAAAGGTGCGTTACGTTCCGAGCATGAAACTAAGCACTGGAATAACAATTATTCGGCTGAGTTGCTCTATACAGAATCTTTAACCGAAGACGACGATGGTGAAACCACAGCGGAAGTCACCGCACAGCGTTTTTTCGGTTACGTACAATTTGATTACAAGCTTAAGACTCCCGGTCGACGCACCTTTATGTATGCCGATTACGAGAATGATAGGTTTAATGGCTATGATTATCGTGCATCGTTTGCCGGAGGGTGGTCCCGCCGTATGTGGAAAGATGAAGAAAGTTCTTTTCGCTATAGCGTGGGACCGGGTTATGCCTTTGTGGCACCGGAAGACGGTACAGAAACTAACGTAAATAACGGCTTTATTGTGCGTGCCTCTGGTGAATACCAGTATGAATGGAATACTGGAGCGCTTTTGCGTCAATTTATGAGTGCAGAAGTGGGGCAGGACAATATTAAAACCCGTTCTGAAACGGCACTTTCCGCAAGCTTGTTTGATTCGTTGGCTATGAAGCTGGGGATCACTTTGTCGTATGACACACAACCCTTGGAGGATTCCGAGGGGTTAAATACGGAAACAACGGTATCTATTGTATACCGCTTTTTCTAAAAAATAATGATAAGTCGACGACGCTGATAGACAGCGCGCATCAGTCCTGCCAAGTGACTGGCATAGGATTTCAGATGGGGAACATTGAAAAAAAGGACTATTCACGCTTAGCCAGACGCACACAACCTCAGTGTTGTGATTAGAACGTCTGGTTGTATGGATTCAAAACATTTAGGAAAACAAATGAAAAAGCAACTGCTAGCTATCACTGCGTTAAGTACCCTCGGTACTACAGCCGCATTCGCACAAGATGACGTAAAACCTTTTACTCTTGAAGGTGGTTTAGGTCTTATCTTCACCACAGGTAACACTGATACGACTTCTATCAATGCGTCATTAGTAGGCCATCAAGAGCTGGATAGATGGAGTAATGACTACAACCTGGAAGGGTTGTATAAAAAAGAATCAGTTGAAGATGACGACGGAGAAGACGTTGATCAAACATCAGCGCAGAAATTCTTCGCATCGGCACAGGGCAACTATAAATTAGATAACCCTGATTACCGTTTGTTCGGCTTTGCTTCCTATGAAGATGACCGTTTTAGCAGCTATAACTATCAGTCTACACTGGCTGCGGGTTGGAACCAAAAATTGTGGGAAAATGATTCCACAACACTGGAATACTCAATCGGTCCGGGTTATTCATGGGCAGAAACTGACGAAGACGTAGAACAAAACAGCTTCATCGTTCGTGCTTCTGGCGAATTTAACTGGATGATTTCAGATACTGCGAAGTTCTCACAAACAATGAGTACGGAAGTGGGTAGCGACAATACAAAATCACGTGCTGAATCTGCATTAACAGCAACCATTGCCGGTAACCTTTCCATGAAGGTATCTGTACGTCTTGATCACAACACTCACGTAAGTGAAGACATAGATAAACTCGATACGTCTACCGCAGTGACCCTAGTTTATAACTTCTACTAAGAAGCTATCCATTTTGCACAAAAAAGCCCGTTAAATAACGGGCTTTTTTTATGCTTTGGCTAACAGTAACTTGCTACATTAATAGGCGGGTTTTGATTGTGCCTTCAATGTGCTGCAACTCAGCTAAACCTTCGTCTGCTTTGTTGGCTTCTACATCAACCACCACATAACCAATCTCAGCACTGGTTTGCAGGTATTGGGCTTCAATGTTGATCCCCTTATCGGCAAAGGTCTGGTTAATCTGGTTCAATATACCAGGACGGTTTTGATGGATGTGCAGTAACCGCGAGCGACCTGGGTGATCAGGCAGAGATACTTCTGGGAAGTTAACCGCAGACAAGGTGGAACCGTTGTCACTGTATTTAGCAAGCTTTCCAGCAACCTCAATGCCGATGTTTTCCTGTGCTTCCTGGGTGCTACCACCGACGTGAGGCGTGAGGATAACATTGTCAAATTCACGAAGGGGAGAGAGAAACTCTTCGGTGTTTGATTTTGGCTCTACCGGGAATACATCAATGGCTGCACCGGCTAAATGTTCGCTGGCCATGGCTTCTGCTAAGGCTTCGAGATCGACCACTGTACCCCGTGATGCATTGATAAAAATGCTGCCTTTTTTCATTTTGGACAGTTCTTCTTTGCCGATCATGTCTTTTGTTGAAGCGGTTTCTGGAACATGCAGCGATACCACGTCAGAGGTGGCTAGCAAGGTATCAAGGGACTTTACTTGTACAGAGTTACCCAGTACCAGTTTATCTTCAATATCATAAAATTGAACCCGCATACCCAGGTGTTCTGCCAGTATGCTCAATTGTGTACCGATATGACCGTATCCGATGATACCCAAGGTTTTACCCCGTGCTTCAAAAGAGCCAACCGCACTTTTTTGCCATTCCCCGCGATGGGCCTTGGCATTTTTGGTAGGGATACCACGTAACAACAGAATTAACTGACCTAGCACCAGTTCAGCAACGGAACGGGTGTTAGAGAAAGGGGCATTAAATACGGGAATACCGCGTACTTGTGTGGCTTTCAAATCGACTTGGTTAGTGCCGATACAGAAGCAACCCACAGCAACCAATTTTTGTGCTGCTGCAATAACACTTTCGGTAAGCTGCGTACGAGAACGGATACCGATAAAGTGAACGTCTTTTATTTTTTCTTTAAGATCAGCATCGGACAACGAGGTTTTTAAATACTCTACGTTGGTGTAGCCGTTGTTCTTCAGGGTTTCTACTGCGCTTTGGTGTACGCCTTCAAGCAGCAGTATACGGATCTTATCCTTGGGTAGTGATACTTTACTCATTGCCTTGCATCTCAAATTGTAGGTTTATAAAAAGACATCTGGACGTCTATATGGGAAAATAGCAAAAATTAAAGAAGGATAAAAGTGCTATTTTTCCAACTGGCGCAGGATGTTGAATTTGTCAGACCAATGACAGGAAGAAGTCTCTTCCTTGTCATCGACTTAGTTATAAGTTTTTACGCCATCGTTAGATGCTACCAACACAATGTCCGCGCCGCGATTGGCGAATATACCATTGGTGACAACCCCGGCTATGCCGTTGATGGTGGTTTCAAGCTTTCGTGGATCCATAATGCTTAGGTTGTGAACATCCAGGATCACATTGCCGTTGTCGGTGATTACCCCTTCCCGGTAGACCGGATCGCCGCCCAGTTTTACTAATTCTCTGGCCACATAGGAGCGGGCCATGGGGATCACTTCAACGGGTAATGGAAACTGACCGAGTATGGGCACTTGTTTGCTGTCATCAACAATACACACAAAGGTTTTAGCGACCGCCGCAACGATTTTTTCACGGGTTAATGCCGCACCGCCGCCTTTGATCATATGTTTGTGTTCGGTGATTTCATCAGCGCCATCAACGTAAATTGACAGGTCATCGACGTTATTTAAGGAAAATACTTCAATACCGTGGGCTTCAAGGCGCTTAGTTGAGGCATCTGAGCTGGAAACCGCCCCTTCAATGGTATGCTTTATTTCGGCTAGAGCATCGATAAAGTAATTCACCGTAGAGCCTGTGCCAACGCCCACAATGCTGTCTGCCTCAACGTATTTAATAGCCGCTTCGGCCACGGCTTTCTTTTTTGCGTTTTGTTCCATTATTCGTCCTCCAAAGGTTTTGTGAATTTTAACCGAAATGAAGAACGAATAGTGATCAATTTAGCAACAATCTCGCGATGTGGGATAAATTATCCGCGAAGGGGTGACAATGACGTCACAAGGTACGTCCCAGGAAGCCACCGGCAGGTTGTCCACGCATTGGCAATCATGAGCGGTACCGATTAACCAAGGGCGTGGTGAACAGTGATGACTAGAGGCGAGGGCACGATCATAAAATCCGCCTCCCATGCCTAACCGATTCCCCGCTTCATCAAAACCCACCAGCGGCATCAGAATGATGTCGTGTTGTTTAAGGGGCACCACACTGGGGCAGGCAAGGATAGGCTCATCAATGCCAAAGCGGTTTTTAACCCGCTTTGTTGTGGCCGTAAACTGTAAAAATAACAGGTTTTTGCGGTTAAAAGGATGAATAACCGGCACGGTGGTTCGGCGTTGTTGGTGCCAGGCATGGTGCATTACCTGGGTTAAATCGATTTCGCCATCGTTAGCAAGATACCCAGCGATACAGCTGGCCTCTTGCCATTGGGGGAGCTTTGTGATGTTTTTTACCAGGGCGTCAGAGGCGGATTGTTGTTCATGTAAGGACAGGCTGGTACGGCGCTTTCGTAGTTGTTGTCGTAGCTGTGCACGAATGGTTTGCTGGTTAGTCAATCTTGCCCCCATAAATTAGATACAAATTAAGCACGCGAGCTAAAGATGCCTGTTCAATGGGCTTCGTTAGCACAGCATCCATACCGGCTTCTCTCATCGTTTCTCGGTCTGTGATGAGATTGGCCGTAACGGCGATAACCGGTATTGAAGGGGCAGTTTCCCTGATTTTTTGTGTGGTTTCCAGTCCGCATATGCCCGGCAGGTTGATATCCATAAAAATAAGATCATATTGGCGGGACTGGATCATGGATAAGGCGGTTTCGCCGTCGCTGGCAAAATCCGCAATGAGTTCGTGCTGCCCAAGTAAGGACTTCATCACTTCCTGATTAATTTCATTATCTTCCACCACTAAAATAGCCGGGTTGTCGGTAAAGCGGGACGTTGTGGGAGCATGCTTTAACATGGGCTCATCGGTGGTGGCCGGAAGAGAGCACATATACAAGGCGCCCTGTTTGCCTCCGCTTTTAACCTTTATGCGGCCGTTTAAGCTATCCACCAAAATACGCAGCTTGGTAAGATAAGAAACCTCCTCTGGGGTGTCTTCAAGGTTCACATACACTTTGTTTAAGGCTTTTAACGTAAAACCACAGTGGCTGTCTTTTACCAATAGGATGAGATCACCTAATCGGTAGTAAAGCATAATATCAATATGCATATTGGGCGCAGCATGGCGAAAGGCATGATCGAGGATCGTGAGCATAATTTTACAAAAGCCGGCATTGTTGAAGGTTAATGTGTCGGGAATGGTGCTTTCAACATGGCTACTGATTTGAATGCCGTGTCCCCGGGCATGATTTTCCAAGGTATGAAAAATATGGTGGAAAAATGCCTTTGAACCTACGGTATTAACGGATTTTGGGGCGGTGTCGATGTCCTCGTTATCGATGCCTAAAAGGTTGTCTACTGCGGCCAGCAATTTTTCACCACTTGCGTTAATGTGATTGAGGGCATCTTGAAATAGCGCCGGTAACTGCTGGGATTTAGCTTCTTCTTCAAGGAGTTTGCCAAAGCTACATATGGCGTTTAACGGGGTCTTAAATTCGTGACTTAACGTAGAAAGGTAAGCCGTTTTTATTTTATTCACCTGGGTTAATTCGGCATTCCGTTTGAGTAATTCCAAGTGGGTGATGATATTGCGACCTAAGGTATCCAATGCTGCTTTTTGTAAGTTGTTGAGGACCTTTGGCTTCGAATCGACGATACAAAGAGTGCCTAAGGCATAACCATTGGGTGTGATTAGGGGCGTACCAGCATAAAACCGAATGTTTGGGGCGCCCACAACCAGTGGGTTGTCGTGAAAACGCTCATCCTTGAGCGTATCGTAGACTTCCAGCATGGATTGATCGAGTATGGCATGGCCGCAAAAAGAGATATTTCGGTGGGTTTGTTCTACGTCTATGCCCACCTTCGATTTAAACCATTGCCGGTCGGGATCCACAAGACTGATTAGCGCAATGGGCGTTTCACAAATTTGTGAAGCCAGTAAGGTGATGTCATCGAGGACCTTGTCGCTGTCAGTATCAAGAATACGGTAACTTAACAGTTCCGCTAGACGCGCTTCTTCGTCGGGCGGAAGGGGCGGTTCAATCATAATTCACCGATAAAAAAAGCGCCTCTTGGCGCTTTTTTGTTATTAGCTAGAGGTACTAATAAGCGTAGGTGTCAATAAACAATTGTTCCAGTTTCTCGTGATCTACGTCTACCGCAACATCCACTTTATGGGCATCTGTCCATAGTGGACTGGCCGTGCTACCTTCAGGCGCAATAACCGTTTGTCCACGATCGAGCTCTGATGTGCCAATACGCGCATGTCCGCGCTTGATCATAAAC
>NZ_JBAHZB010000005.1:0-12999 GCF_036697315.1 Alteromonas sp. 14N.309.X.WAT.G.H12 | reverse complement strand
CAAATGGGCTAGGGGGAAGGCATCGTGGAAGAAGCACACTCTGTCAGGTCGATTTTGTGAGTAAAAATCAGCATAAAATTGCGACGCCCGTTTAACAAACCCACCGAGTTTTTCATTGTTATTTTCCAGTTTGTCCAAGAAAGGTAACGTAAACGGGGTTTTTAACGTGACATCCAGACCAAACATGGTCAATGGCCAAGGGGCATCAAAAACAATCGCCGCTGCATGGGCGTCATTCCAGATATTGGCTTCAGCAACAGGGGTAACATTGCCTGGTACAAACGCTGCACCGCCCATAATGCTTACGCCTTTGACCAATTTAGGTAATTCCGGCTCTAAGCGTAACGCCAGCGCCAGATTGCCAAGAGGACCGATGGCCACAAGTGTTATTTCACCTGGGTATTTACGGGCCATATCAACAATAAACTGGGCAGAACTACGAGGGTCGAGCTCACGCTTTGATGCCTCGGGAAATGTATTACCAAAGCCATCGTCGCCATGGACAAAATGCGCATAGCTTGATTCAGGCCCTACCCACGGCATACCTACGCCTTGGGTAACAGGGATATCCTGATCGGCCATCTCGCACAGCGTCAGGGCATTGCGTGCTGCCATGGAAACCGGCACATTACCAAACACGGTGGTTAAGCCAAGCACTTCAATGTCTGGGTGCTGAAAGGCGAAAAAGATAGCCATTGCGTCGTCTATACCTGGGTCGGTATCGAGAATTATTTTATGAGTCATGGTGGATATTCCTTAAATGCTACTTGCCGTGTTTTGCCAAGAAGTGATCAACTTCATTTTGGGTAGGGATAGACTGGGCTGCACCTTCCCGCGTAACGGCTATGGCAGATGCTGCGCATCCGCGTATGAGGGCCTGACGGGCGTCGGTGTGTTGACTGTACGCGGATAAAAAGTACCCGATAAAACAGTCGCCAGCCGCGGTGGTATCCACGGCATCGACCGTAAATGCCGGTACCTTAATGGTCGTGCCATCTTTGCGAACCATGATGACCCCATCTTTACCTAGGGTGAGGATCACCTCGCCGTGTTTCCAGTTGTCGGTAAACCACGCCACAATGGACTCAGTTGTAGACTGACCGGTAATTGCTTGGGCTTCGGTTTCATTCACAATCAGCAAATCGACACAATCTAAGGGCAACGCTTTCACCGAATCGCTCATGGGCGCAGGATTAAAGGCCACTTTCAGCTGTTTGCTGTGCGCTAAACTTAAGATGTCTGCAATGCTGCTGGTTTCGTTTTGGGTGAGTACCCAGTCGGATGAGCCAGTGTTGCTAAGGGCTTTTTGGGCCGTCTCTTCATTGAGGGTGAGGTTAGCACCGCCAAACAGGACAATGGCGTTTTCACCACTTGGGGTAACCTGAATAATCGCATGGCCTGACGGTGTGTCAGTACAGGACACGTACTGGCAATCGACGCCTTTGCGAATAAGGGTTTGCTTGAATGTTGCGTCAGACTCGTGAATTGCGCCAACGTGTTTAACATCTGCGCCTGCCAGGGCCAGTGCAATGGACTGATTCGCTCCTTTGCCGCCTAACAGTTGCTTATATTGTGTGGACGCCAGTGTTTCTCCGGGTTGAACAAAATGTTCTACCTGGTACACATGATCGATGTTGATTGAACCAAAATTAATAATCGCCATTTCTTCTACCGTCGAAAGAGGGCGCCTTCCAGAATGCCGCTGTCTATTGTTCGCCCGTGAACCGAAAAGTTCAGGGCGGAAGACTCGCCATAGCCGTAGGCTTCTCGGTACATGCCGAGCTTGCGCAATAGCTACGGGCTCATCTTCCTAGGTTTAAAGCATCGGCCAGGGACATTAATAAACTGGCAAACATTCCAGAAGACATAAAATTTATAAACAGCGTCACAGAGTATATCAAACGATGCGCTTCGTGAAGCATATCACGTACAATCTTTCGAATACTTATAAAAAACACTGTTTTTTTGGTTGCAGCCCAGTAAAAACCGAATGTTTATGACCTGACCATTTGGTTGGGAATTTCAAAGTTTTTACTGCGATTTGACTGCAATTAACAACACAACGGGGCTGATCCTAAAGCATTCCTTTCGCTGTGAAAAGGCTTGTATGGATTAAGTGGACAAATGGTGCGCATAATTTGGGTTAAACTGGGTTTTATACGGGGTTTTTGTTAGCATGAGCGCAAATAGTGACAGGAAATAAATTCGTGGATAAACAACTCGACTACGACCATGTAACAAATATGCTTTCGCAATATGATGTGATTGCCGATGGCGCTGAAATTCAAGGCACCTTGTGTGGGTTATTATGTGGCGGAATGCCGGTTTCTGATCGCAAATGGTTGGATGTACTGAAAGACACCATGAATGAAGGGGCGGGGTTTCCTGTCGAACTGGAAAACCTGCTTACCGGTGTGTTTAACGCCTTGTGTCAGCAATTGGTAGAAGCTGAGTTTACACTGAACCTGATGTTGCCCGATGATAAAGCGCCGATTAATGATCGCGGTTTAGGACTGATTAATTGGGTACAGGGCTTTATGTTCGGCTTTGGCCTTTATCAACAGAATTTGATGCAGTGTTCCGATGACGTCAAAGAGGCGCTGGAAGATTTTGCCGATATCTCCCGGATGGAAGAGCCGATGACGGAAGATGAAGAATCCGAGCGCGCCCTTACCGAAGTGGTGGAATACGTAAAGATTTCTGCATTGCTTTGTTTTAACGAACTGGGTGCCTCTTTATTAGGTGATCAACAAGATAAACCCTCCGTACATTAATTTATGATCAGTAAAGAAGAGTTTATTTCACGCCAACATCGCCTGTTGTCACTGTGCGAACCTGAGAGTGTCTGCGTTATTCCGGCGGCCAAAGCGTGTACCCGTAGCCGCGATACCACCTTTCCTTTTAGGCAAGACAGCGATTTTTGGTATCTTACCGGGTTTGATGAACCGGACAGCTGGCTGCTGTTATCCAATCACAGCCAGTTTTCCGATCCCTACCGCGCCATGGTGTTTAGAGCCAAAGATAAGCAATCGGAGATCTGGGAAGGGCGGCGTTTAGGCGTGGATGCCGGACTGTCATTTTTCGCCCTCGACGAAGCCTATAGTACCGATGAACTCTCTGAGGTTTTGTATGAATGGTTAGGCGGCCATGATCACGTTTATTTTCCCATGCATGGTGAAGGTGCTGCCACCGCAACCATCATGGATGTCTGTAAACATTTGTGTAACGCGCCAAAAGAAAATTTAGCTCCCGCAGCCATGTGCGATGTGTCGCCACTTATCCATGAAATGCGATTATTTAAATCTGCGTGTGAAATCGCCATGATGAAAGCGGCGGCTAGGATCTCTTGTCAAGCCCACAAGCGGGCTATGACATTTGCCCATCCGGGGTGTTATGAATACCAAATTGAAGCAGAGCTACATCATGAGTTTGCCATGGCCGGTGCACGCTACCCTGCCTACAGCACCATAGTGGGCAGTGGTGAAAACGCCTGTATTTTGCACTACACCGAAAACAGCGATGTGGTGAATGACGGTGAATTGATCTTGATCGATGCGGGGGCAGAATATTATGGCTATGCTGCGGATATTACCCGTACGTTTCCTGTTTCAGGTAAGTTTACTCAGCCGCAGCGGGAGATTTACCGCATTGTGCTTGAAGCGCAAAAGCAGGTTATCGATAGAATAGGCCCAGGAATGAGCTTATCCGAAGCCAATACCATCGCCACCGAGGTGATTGTTGAGGGCCTGATTGATTTGTCTATCTTGCCAGGCTCGGTAAGTGAGAACTTGGAAACGGAAGACTATCGTGACTATTACATGCATGGCATCGGTCATTTTCTTGGCCTTGATGTACACGATGTTGGCGATTATCAACAAGACGGTGAAGATCGTCCGTTGCAACCGGGTATGGTGATCACTATCGAGCCGGGAATTTATATTGGCACCGATTCTCCGGTAGCACAAAAATACAAAGGCATTGGCGTGCGTATCGAAGATAACCTTGTTATTACCGCAACGGGTGCAGAGGTAATAACCGAAGATGTACCAAAAGAAATAGATGATATTGAAGCCCTTATGAGGAAAGGCTGATACGTGGTTGATACTGATATTCTGATTATTGGCGGGGGGACCGTCGGCAGTGTTGTGGCACGGGGCCTGCTAAAACATACGTCGCTTTCTGTGACCATGATAGAAGCGAAAAGCTATTCCCACACCCAGCTTCATCCTGGCTTTGACGAGCGGGTGATTGCGCTGGCCAAGCGTACCGTAGATGAGCTGGCGGCATTGGATGTTCACGCTAGCCGTGTGGGATCTGTGCCTATTCATCATATTCAGGTGTCGGATAAAGGCGCTGCTGGGCTGTGCCGATTAAACGCAAGGGACTACCATATCGATAGTTTTGGTGAAGTGGTGTCGCTGCGCCGGTTAGGCGAGGCATTACAACTGCGTGACAATACCCCCCGATTTACCTTACGTTGCCCTGCGACTGTGACGGCAACGTCGCGCACCCAACAGGGGGTAACGGTAACGCTGGATGATCATTCAAGTATCACCGCGAAATTGTTGGTGTTGGCCGATGGTGGACGTTCACTCGTGCATGAGCAGTTAGGTTTTGAACGCACCGTCGATGATTATCAACAAACTGCCATTGTGGTGAATGTGCTTACCACAGAGCCTCATCAACACCGGGCCTATGAACGTTTTACCGCCCAAGGCCCTGTGGCGTTTTTGCCTTTTAACCCTGAATTTGCCGATAGTGCCACCAATGCACACGGGTTTAGCGTGGTCTGGACCTTAGCGCCAGCCATGGCAGATGCTATGATGGCGGCCAGTGACAGCAAGTTTATCTATGCGCTTCAGCAGGCTTTTGGTTGGCGTCAGGGGGCCATTACGCAAATTGGGAAACGGTTTTCCTATCCGCTGTCATTGCAACAAACCAAAGGGGTTTATACCCATCGCGCGGTGGTGTGTGGAAATGCCGCGCAAATGTTACATCCCATTGCCGGTCAAGGGTTTAACCTGGGCTTGCGGGATGCAGTCTCTTTGGTGGAGAGCTTAAAAGACGTGGATGATCCCGGCGCCTTTTCGGTGTTATCGACTTACCAACAAGCTCGTCGCCGCGACAAACAAACAACCATTACCCTTACCGATGGCTTGGTGCATCTATTTTCTAATGATTCCCCCGGGCTTGTTGCATTACGTAATGTGGGATTAATGGCAATGGATAACTGCCCGTATTTAAAACAGCATTTTGTCAGACAAGCCACTGGCTTTGCCCAAAGTAGTTAGGAGAAAGCATGGAAAACGTTGATGTTGTTATTGTCGGTGGCGGTATGGTGGGCTTATGTTTGGCCGCAGCCCTTAAAGAAAGCGATCTAACTATTGCCATTATCAGCAATCAGGCGGTGTATCAGCCTCTTTCAGAGCAGCCGGCTTTGCGGGTAAGTGCCATTAATGATGCCAATCGGCAAACGTTGCAATCGTTAGGCGTGTGGGCACATTTACCGGCAGAACGTATTAGTCCTTACGATACGATGACGGTGTGGGACAAAGACAGTTTTGGGCGCATACAGTTTTCTAACGAAGATTTACCCGCCGAGCATTTAGGCCATATTATCGAAAATCAGGTTTTGGTGAATGCCCTGCTGGCAGAAATTCAAACACAGGGCAATGTAAAGCTGATTGAGTCATCCATCAATAAGATCCTGTGGGGGCAAAGTGAAACCATGGTGATGCTGGAAAACGATGAGGTGGTGGCCTGTCGTTTACTCATTGGTGCCGATGGTGCCAATTCCTTTATTCGTCAGCAAGCCCAATTACCCATTACCTTTAAAGATTATGGCCATACAGCCATTGTTGCCACCATCCGCACTACCTTACCCCATGATAATTGCGCCAGACAGGTGTTTACGCCTGATGGACCGTTGGCTTTATTACCGCTTAATGATCAGCACTTATGTTCCATTGTTTGGTCTCAACGCAACGAAGTGGCCAATGAGATAATGGCCTTAGATGATATCGCCTTTAGTCACCGATTAACGGCGGTAAGTGATAGCGTGTTAGGGGTGCTAACGGTGGAAAGTGAAAAAAGCGCCTTTCCGTTGACCATGCGTTATGCGCGCCAATGGGTGAAAAAAGGCGTGGTGATCATTGGTGATGCGGCGCACACCATTCATCCCCTTGCTGGGCAAGGTGCCAATTTAGGTATGCGAGATGCTTTTGCGTTAGCTGAGGTGTTGAAAACCTGTGTCGACACAGACAAGAGTATCACCGATGAACGTCGATTACGTGCCTTTGAACGGGCCCGTAAAGCCGATACGGCTAAAGTGATTGCCGCCATGGAAGGGTTTAAAACCTTATTTGATGGCGATCATCCGTTGAAAAAAATAGTCCGCGGGGTTGGGCTGGTGGCTACCGATGCGTTACCGGCAGTTAAACGTCAGTGGCTTGCCCAAGCCATGGGTTGGTAAACCGGCACATCACCTGTGCTGAAGCTTCGACTTTATAAATTCCGCCAGCGTACGACTGACCACCGGATGCTGGGTATCCTGATTAAACAAGCAAATATTCACTTTGCCCAGACTGGGCAGTTTGCTGTCTTTTAACACGGTAAGGTTTTCCGGCATGCTGGAGCGCGCCAAAGCGGTGATCCCTAGCCCTTGTTGAATGGCGGCCACCAAACCACTGAGATCCGCATTGGTGTAACTGATTTTCCATGCCCGGGTTTGTTGTTTTAATTGGTCGATAACCCGGCTTCGGTACATGCAGCCATCCGGGGCAAGTACCAAGGAAATCGGCTCATGTTTTAATGGCCGGGTTTTGTCTCCAACCCACACCATATCATCTTCTAACACTAACTCCCCCGCAGCGACCTCGTCAGGATTCACCAACGCCAAGATCACATCAAATTGACTGCGCCGGGAGGCATGAAGCAGATCGCGACTTAATGACGAGGTCACTTCCAGCGACACATCGGGATAGCGCTTGGAAAATTCCCCGACAATGCCGGGTAACAAGGTTGAAGCAAACTCATTAGGAATACCTAAGCGCAAGCGACCGCTTAAGGGCACGGGATCGAGGGCGTGGAAAATTGCATCGTTTAGTGCCAGCAACTCCTTGGCCTTGGGGTACAACCAGTTGCCATCACTGCTGGGCATATGTCGTTGTCCCACTTTGGTAAACAGTTTTTTTCCGAGTTGCTCTTCCAGCTTCTTTATTTGCAAACTAATTGCCGGTTGCGAGCGCCCAAGCCAGTCACCCGCCTTGGCGTAACCACCTTGTTCTATGACGCTAACGAAGGTGCGTAAATTATCCAACGACAATTGTTTAATCATAAAGATTTAAAATTCTGATGATTTCGGTTGTGTATATTATAAATGCAAATGTAAGGATAAGAAATTCCAATTTGAAAGCCGGTGAAAGACAAACCTATACTTTGGTCACGCTTTTATCATATCGAAATGGAACAAGTCGCATGTCGAACACTACTGCATTACACGCCAAGCACCTGGAAGCCGGTGCCAAAATGGTTGATTTTTTTGGCTGGGATATGCCAATTAATTACGGTTCACAAATTGAAGAACACCACGCAGTAAGAAAAGACGCGGGGATGTTTGATGTGTCTCACATGACCATTGTGGATGTGACCGGGTCGCAAGCCAAAGACTATTTACGTTATTTGCTGGCCAACGATGTGGCGAAGTTAAAAGATAAAGGCAAAGCATTATATAGCGGTATGTTAAACGAAGAAGGCGGGGTTGTAGACGACCTTATCGTGTATCACTTTGACGATACTAACTACCGTTTAGTGGTGAATTCGGCCACGCGGGAAAAAGACATGAACTGGTTGAATGAAAAAGCCAGCGGATTTGATGTGTCGATTACTGAAAAGCCTGATTTTGCCATGATTGCGGTTCAAGGCCCCAACGCCAAAGAAAAAGCCGCTACCTTGTTTAGCGAAGCGCAAAAAGAATCGGTAGCGGGTATGAAACCTTTCTTCGGTGTACAGGCTGAAGATTTATTTATTGCTACTACCGGTTACACCGGCGAAGCTGGCTATGAAATCATGGTGCCGGCGGATCGTGCCGCCCAGTTCTGGCAAGATCTATTAGATGCCGGTGTACAGCCTTGTGGATTGGGCGCACGGGATACCTTGCGTCTTGAAGCCGGTATGAATCTGTATGGTCAGGATATGGATGATAAAACATCACCGTTGGCCGCCAATATGGCCTGGACCATCACATGGGAACCGCAAGATCGTAAATTTGTTGGTCGCCAAGCGTTAGAAGCGCAAAAAGCCGCCGGAACCGAGAAGCTGGTGGGCTTGGTGATGACGGATAAAGGCGTGTTGCGCCATGGCCAAAAAATTCGTTCAGAATCAGGAGAAGGCGTGATTACATCAGGCACTTTCTCACCCACATTAGGGCATTCCATCGCATTAGCTCGCGTACCTGCGAATACCGGTGACACGGTAGAGGTGGAAATGCGTAAAAAGTGGGTTACAGTAAGCGTGGTTAAGCCCAGCTTTGTTCGCAATGGTAAAAGTGTATTGTAATCACCAATAACTAGGAATAATCAGGAACTTATTATGAGCAATATCCCAACAGATTTACGTTATGCAGCAACTCACGAATGGGTACGTCCAGAAGGTGATGGCGTATTTACCGTCGGAATTTCCGAGCACGCTCAGGAATTGTTAGGTGATATGGTATTTGTTGATTTACCCGATGTGGGTGACGCAGTAAGTACCGGTGATGATGTGGCCGTAGCCGAATCTGTTAAGGCGGCGTCTGACGTGTATACGCCAATTACCGGCGAGATCATTGAAGTCAACGAAGCTTTGGAAGATGCCCCAGAGCAAGTAAACAGCGACCCATACGGTGACGGCTGGTTATTTAAAATTAAAGCGGAAGATCCTGCTGAAGTGGAAGGGTTACTCGATGCAGAAGGCTATGCGAATAGTATCGACGAAGATTAATCCGTCGACATAGCCGGAATCGAAAATAGGCTGGAAGGGGCGTTACGCCCCTTTTATTTTATAACTCATTGCAAGTGCTTAACTAAAACTATGTCGAATTCATCTCTTACACTGGCTCAGTTAGAGCAGAAAAATGCCTTTACTCGTCGTCATATTGGCCCGGGTGAAGAAGAAATTCAGGCCATGCTGGCCACCGTGGGCGCAGACTCACTAGACGATTTAATGGCGCAAACTGTGCCTGCGGCAATTCAATTGGATAAGCCCATCGAAGTAGGAGAGGGCGAGACAGAAGTTGATGCACTGGCCGCGTTAAAAGCCGTTGCCGGTAAAAATAAAATCAACCGTTCTTTTATTGGTATGGGCTATTACGATACCCATGTGCCCAATGTGATTTTGCGTAACGTATTGGAAAACCCAGGTTGGTACACTGCGTATACGCCATATCAGCCAGAAATTGCCCAAGGCCGTTTAGAAGCGATCTTAAACTTCCAACAAGTTACCATTGATTTAACGGGCCTTGAACTGGCCTCTGCGTCCTTGCTTGATGAAGCAACGGCGGCCGCAGAAGCCATGACGCTGGCAAAACGGGTATCGAAAAACAAAAAATCCAGCCTGTTCTTTGTGGCTGATGACGTGCATCCGCAAACCTTAGACGTGGTGCAAACCCGCGCCGAAATGTTTGGTTTTGGTATTGTCACAGGCCCAGCGGAACAAGCTGCGGATCATGACGTATTTGGCGCACTTTTACAGTACCCCACAAGCACCGGCGAAGTGAAAGACATCAGTGCCGTTATTGCTGCCGTTCAGGCGAAAAAAGGCATTGTGGCTGTTGCCGCGGATTTGATGAGCTTAGTGATGCTAAAATCGCCCGGCGAATTAGGCGCAGACGTTGCCTTAGGCAGTGCCCAGCGATTTGGTGTGCCTATGGGTTATGGTGGCCCGCATGCTGCCTTTTTTGCTACTCGCGACAGCTATAAGCGTTCGTTGCCAGGTCGGATTATTGGTGTCAGTAAAGATACTCGCGGTCGCCCCGCGTTGCGTATGGCCCTGCAAACCCGGGAACAACACATTCGCCGTGAAAAAGCTAACTCTAACATTTGTACCGCACAGGTACTGCTAGCCAATATGGCGTCTTTTTACGCGGTTTATCATGGCCCTAAAGGGTTAAAAACCATCGCCAATCGCATTCATCGCTTTGCTGATATTCTTGCCACTGGCCTGAAGCAAAAAGGTGTGGATCTTAAGCATAACACCTGGTTTGACACCCTTACCGTACTGACCGACAACAAAGCGGATGTACTGGAAAATGCTTACGCGAAAGGCATGAACCTACGTGCAGATATCGACGGCGCGGTGGGTATTTCATTGGATGAAACCACAAACCGTAAAGATATTCAGGCCTTGTTTGACGTACTGCTAGGCGAAGGTCACGGTTTATCGGTAGAAACCCTGGATGCCGAAGTGACTACTCAGGGTAGCCAGTCTATTCCTGCTGAGTTGGTACGTACCTCTGATATTCTTACCCACGAAGTATTTAATCAGTATCACTCTGAAACTGAAATGCTGCGTTATATTAAGTCATTAGAAGATAAAGACTTAGCCTTGAATCATTCTATGATTTCATTGGGCTCTTGTACCATGAAATTAAACGCTACCGCCGAAATGATCCCCGTTACCTGGGCGGAGTTTGGACAAATTCACCCCTTTGCGCCGGTTGACCAAGCCCAGGGCTATCAGGAAATGATTGGTGAGCTGAGCGATTGGCTAATCAACATTACCGGTTACGATGCCCTTTCTATGCAGCCTAATTCGGGCGCGCAAGGTGAATATGCCGGTTTGCTGGCCATTCAGCGCTATCATGAGAGCCGTGGCGAAGGGCACAGAAATGTGTGCTTAATTCCCAGTTCTGCCCACGGCACTAACCCTGCCTCTGCGCAAATGGTTAGCTTAAAAGTGGTAGTGGTAGCGTGCGATAAAAACGGCAACGTTGACGTTGAGGACTTCCGCAAAAAAGCGGCGGAAGTGGGCAATAATTTGGCATGCGCCATGATTACTTACCCGTCTACTCACGGTGTTTATGAAGAAACCATTCGTGAACTGTGTGACATTGTGCATGAGCACGGTGGACAGGTTTACCTAGACGGTGCCAACATGAACGCGCAAGTGGGCGTTACATCGCCTGGGTTTATTGGTTCGGATGTATCGCACCTTAACTTGCACAAAACGTTTTGTATTCCACACGGTGGCGGCGGCCCAGGCATGGGACCCATTGGTGTTAAATCCCATTTAGCGCCTTTCTTGCCCAACCATAAAGTGGTGAATGTGGAAACAGCCGGGGACAATTGTGGTGCGGTTTCTGCTGCGCCGTGGGGCAGTGCGTCTATTCTGCCAATTAGCTATATGTACATTAAAATGATGGGCTCTGCGGGTTTGCGTAAAGCTACCGAAGTGGCCATTTTAAATGCCAACTATGTAGCCAAATCGTTAGAAGGGCATTATCCGGTGCTTTATAAGGGGCGTAATGGCCGCGTAGCGCACGAATGTATTATTGACTTGCGCCCTCTTAAAGAGGCGTCTGGCGTGACTGAAATGGACATCGCCAAGCGTTTGAACGATTACGGTTTCCATGCGCCTACCATGAGCTTCCCGGTGGCAGGTACACTAATGATTGAGCCAACGGAATCGGAAGCCAAGTACGAACTTGATCGTTTTGTTGAAGCGATGATCAGCATTCGCGAAGAAATTGGCAAGGTGGAAAGCGGTGAATGGGATGCCACCGACAACCCATTGCACAATGCGCCACACACGCTGGCAGACATTTGCGACAACGATTGGAACCGTAGCTACGACCGCCAGGTTGCGGCTTACCCAGTACCGAGTGTTGCCCGCAACAAGTTCTGGCCAAGTGTAAACCGTATTGATGATGTCTACGGTGACCGTAACCTAATGTGTTCTTGCCCTGCTATTGAGAGTTATGTAGAAGAGTAGGTGTATGTAGGTTGTATATAAAGAATGCAACTACCGGAATTAAGTTTGTAGCTTGAATAAAGTTTGTAACCGGTAGTTGAGTTTTAAGGTCAGTAAAAACAAAAAAGCGAGCCAGTTGGTTCGCTTTTTTATTACTCACTATTGATATACCTGTTTACACTTCCAATCTCTTACACTTTTTTTCATCATTCGCTTCCCCCAAAAAAAGCATAAAACCTACTCGTTGGTGCAAGTGTGGCTGCGGGGGCTGTAGCTAAAGCATACCAAATTCTCATTATTCACCTGATGCCTTTATTCAGGTATAAAAACACTTTTTGAAGCCTGCTGGACAGGGCGAATGTCGCGCATTTTTTACAAAGAGAGATAAACAGGCGCCACGCCGCACTTAATAAATTAAACACAGCAATAACAGGTAAGAGTTTGATGCTACACATTTTTTATGCAAAAGTTAGCGGGTTATTAGTATGATATATGGAAATATTCCATGTTGCATAAAGGATTATTTCCGCACATTAAATTGTTAGGTGCTACATGGGGAAACAGATAGTAATACTCATTTTTCTATTATTGCCGTTTTTGTCCCATGCTGAAGATTCGGCTGAATTTTGTGGTGAAGAGATAATACCTTTATCACCGCTAGAACTAGTATGGCCAGGGGCACCAGCCGGAGGCTTAGGAGCAAAGACGATATCGGAATCAGTATCTTTGAAGTTCATAGTTAATGAGCTAGGAAAGACTGAAAATATAGATGTCGTTGGGGCAAGCTCTCACGCTTATGTTCGTGGTGCGAGAAGAACCATAGCAAAAACAAAGTTCCATAAACCCCATGTAAAATGTATAAAATACATGGATATTAGATATGAAGAAGCGCGCACCTAACAAACAAATGTTGGGGACACAAACACGCGGGCTCTGCTTCGCAGTATAGCCCACATGTTTGTGCCACCAAATTAGGGCGTTATATTTTATGGAGAGCCTGTGAGTATTTGTCTAACCATTTCAAAAATTGACTGGGCAATAACTAAGGATGTG
>NZ_JBAHZB010000059.1:4320-21892 GCF_036697315.1 Alteromonas sp. 14N.309.X.WAT.G.H12 | reverse complement strand
TGCCCATTAATTATTCCCACTGGTCATTTGGTAAAAAATTCATTCAAACAGAACAGAATTATCGCCGTGGGCAAATGGGGTTAGCCTACGAGATCGTGATTAATTCCGACCCCTGTATTGCCTACCTAATGGAAGAAAACACCATTACCATGCAAGCCTTGGTGATGGCCCATGCCTGTTACGGCCATAACTCCTTTTTTAAAGGAAATTACCTGTTTCAAACCTGGACAGACGCCAGCTCCATCATTGATTATCTGGTGTTTGCCAAAAAGTACATTGCTCAATGCGAGCAACGTTATGGCACCGATGAAGTGGAAAATACCCTGGATTCCTGCCATGCTTTGATGAATTATGGCGTTGATCGCTATAAGCGCCCACAAAAAATCTCCTTACAAGAAGAGCAGGCGCGACAGGAAGAACGGGAAAAATACCTGCAATCTCAAGTCAACGAATTATGGCGCACCCTGCCCGATAATCCCTTAGACAGTAAACCTAAGCAGCGCCGGTTTCCTGCCGAACCGCAAGAAAACTTATTATATTTTATTGAGAAAAATGCCCCGCTATTAGAGCCTTGGCAGAGGGAACTGGTTCGGATAGTGAGAAAGGTCTCTCAGTATTTCTACCCGCAAAAACAAACCCAGGTAATGAATGAAGGCTGGGCGTGTTTCTGGCATTACCATATTCTCAATCAAATGTACGATGAAGGTCTGGTGACTGATCGGTTTATGCTTGAGTTTTTGCATAATCACAGCAATGTTGTTATGCAACCTGAGTACAACAAACCCTATTATTCAGGGATCAACCCCTACGCCCTCGGGTTTAACATGTTTATGGACATCAAACGCATGTGCCAAAACCCCACCGAGGAAGATAAATATTATTTGCCCGATGTCGCCGGTAAAGACTGGTTGGAAACAGTGCATTTTGCCATGCGCAACTTTAAAGATGAGAGCTTTATCAGTCAGTTTCTCTCACCTAAGTTGATCCGCGATTTTAAGTTATTTGCCATTGAAGATAATGCCAGTGATCCCTTTGTCAGTGTCAGTGCTATTCATGACGAAAAGGGCTATCTTGCTATTCGAGAGAAGCTATCGGCACAATACAACCTCAGTAATCTGGAGCCGAATATTCAGGTGTATAACGTGGATATTCGCGGTGATCGCTCTTTAACGCTACGCTACGTACCACAAAATGGCATTCCACTGGCCAACTCCAAAGACGAAGTCATGCGCCACCTATTTAGACTATGGAAGTTTGATGTGTTTTTAGAACAAAGCACGGATAACGGCGAGACGGAAATCATTGCAAGCTGCAAACGCAGCGGTAACAGCCCGGCCTTCTAATGGCTAGGGTTACTCCCCTAGCTTTTGTTCATCACTCGGTGATCACAAAAAACAAGACTGATGGCTGCCAGCGAGGCCGCCAAAGTGGCAAAGAAGAATGTTTCAAAAGCCTGGGTACCTTGTTGCCATAATTGACCGGCCACGTAATTCCCCACAGCCCCGCCTAGACCGAAGGCTACACTCACATAAACCGCCTGCCCCCGGCTTTGATATTGTGCGGGGAAAAAGTGAGTAATAAAGTGCATTGCCGTCACGTGCGCTAGACCAAAACTCAATGCATGGATTAACTGGCTTGCCACCACCACTGCAGCATATTCTGCCCATTGTGCCAGAGCGAACCAACGTACCGCAGTGAGGATCAAGCAAGTCTGTAACAATAGGTACACCCCAAAACGTTTGATAAGACGCCGAGCAATAAGAAAAATACCGATTTCAGCTACCACGCCAACCGCAATCAATAAACCGGTAACCTGCCCTGAATAGTTGAGATCCCGCATATACAAGGCAAAAAAGCCGTAGTAAGCGCCAAAGCTGGCCTGCAGTAACGAGGCTGACAATAAAAACAGTAGAAACGTACGGTTTTTCATCACATGCCAAAGTGATCCCTGCTCGGCCTGCTTATGGATTTTCTGCTGAGGTTGTGAAATAAACAGCGTACTTATAAATAGCCCGGTAAGTACTGCAAAACTGGCGTAAATGGGCGCTTCTGAAGAGTAATGATCTAACGCTTTACCCACCACCACAGTAAGTACAATAAAACCAATGCTGCCCCAAAGGCGCACCTGCCCATAACTGACCCGGGTAGGCGTAACAGATTGAATGGTTATGACTTCTAATTGGGGCAATACCGCCGTCCAAAACATCATCATTAACCCAAACGCCAGGGTTAAGCCCCAAAAGCTGTGGAACCAAAAAACAGAGGTAAAACAAACCACAGTGAGAAAACAGCCAAGACGTACCACATTAATGGCATTGCCCGATTTATCCGCAATACTTGCCCATAAAGACGGCCCCACTATGCGCGACAAGGTGATCACTGCCCACAATTCACCAATATCGGCTGAACTAAAACCTCGACCATCCAAGAAGATGCCAAGATAAGGTGTGAGTACCCCCAACTGACCGAAGTACAGCCAGTAGGTTACCGCCAACAAAATGATGTTAGTGCGTGAATGAGCTTTCATAACACGCACCAAAAAGAAAAATTACAGGAGGACAAGGAACTAGGCTTTCTTGCCAGGGATCACCGGAGTTTGCGTAGATACACCGGTATTTTGCGCGCGATGACGCAAGCAGTGATCCATCAGTACAATGGCCAACATGGCTTCGGCGATGGGCACGGCCCGTATGCCCACACAAGGATCGTGACGACCTTTGGTTACAATCTCAATTTCGTTACCGTCAACATCAATGGTTTTACCCGGTACAGAGATGCTGGAGGTTGGCTTTAACGCCATATGTACCACCACATCCTGGCCACTGGAAATGCCGCCAAGTACACCACCGGCATGATTGCTGGCAAATCCTTCTGGCGTCAGCGTATCTCGGTGTTCACTGCCTTTTTGTTCGATAACATCAAAGCCATCACCGAGCTCAACACCCTTCACTGCGTTGATCCCCATCATGGCAGCGGCAATATCGGCATCAAGACGATCAAAAACCGGCTCACCTAAGCCAACAGGCACGCCTGTAGCCACAACAGAAACTTTGGCACCTATGGAGTCACCAGATTTTTTAAGATCCCGCATATAGGCATCAAGGGCTTCCAGTTTACTTTCATCCGGGCAAAAAAACGGGTTGGTGTTGGTTACGGCATGATCCACCGTTTCCACTTTTATTGGACCAAGTTGTGAAAGATAGCCATGGATCTCAATGCCGTATTCCTGCTTGAGAAACTTTTTCGCAATACCACCGGCAGCAACACGGATAGCCGTTTCACGGGCTGAAGAACGGCCACCTCCACGATAATCACGGGTACCGTATTTTTGATGGTAGGTGTAATCTGCGTGTCCCGGTCTAAAGCGATCCGCAATATTCGAATAGTCTTTACTACGTTGATCGGTATTTTGTATCAGTAAACCAATACTTGTACCGGTTGTCTGGCCTTCAAACACACCAGAAAGGATTTGCACTTCGTCACCTTCACGTCGAGCCGTTGTATAACGGGAGGTGCCTGGCTTTCTACGATCCAGATCTACCTGTAAATCGGCTTCTGTAAGCGATAATCCCGGTGGACAACCATCCACTACGCCACCAATAGCAATACCGTGACTTTCACCAAAGGTGGTGACAGTGAACATTTTTCCGAAGCTATTACCTGCCATCTGAATTACTTTTCCTTTCCGTTAAAATAAGAAACCAGCGAAGCTTTAGACACAGCAAAAATACCGTGCCCACCGTGTATCAACTCTACCCACTCAACATTCAGTGAGGGAAAGCGCGTCGCCATATGAACCTGACTATTACCCACCTCCACAAACAGCCAGCCATTATCGTTTAAATAAGACGGCGCCTGCTCAAGCATTTGATGAACAAGATCAAGGCCATCTTCACCGGCGGCCAGCGCCAGTTCTGGTTCATGCTGGAATTCATCGGGCAAATCATTCATGTCTTGTTCGTCAACGTAGGGCGGATTGGACACAATCAGGTCGTATTTTTGCCCTTTTAAACTTGAAAACAAATCGGAATGAATAGGGAATACCCGATGACCCAATTGATATTCCTGGATATTATAATCTGCCACTTCAAGGGCGTCATGGGAAATATCTACCGCGTCCACTTGCGCCTCTTCAAATGCATGGGCAAGGGCCACCGCAATACAGCCACCACCGGTACACATATCTAGAATATTGGCGGGTTCATCCGTCACATATTGAGCAAATCGATTTTTAATCAATTCAGCAAATGGCGAGCGCGGAATAAGCACCCTTTCATCAACGTAAAAGGGCAAGCCACAAAACCAGGCTTCGTGGGTGATATAAGGTAGGGGCATTCTTGTTTGCACCCGCTTTAACACCAAATCTGCCACTTTCTCTTTCTCTGAGCAGGTTAATTTGGCAGAAAACAAGCCATCACCGGTTTGGGTGATCAGATCATGGGGTAAATGAAGGGCATACATCACCAAACTTACCGCTTCATCCCAACTGTTATCGGTGCCGTGCCCATAAAATAATTGTGCATCATTAAATCGACTGACAGACCATCTCACCATATCTAAAATACTGTGTAGTTCATTAATGGCTTCTTCTAAATATATTTTATCGGTCATCGAGTGTAGTACATTGCCTGAAATAAAGCTGGTATCATACCGAAACTCGAGGGAGACTCCCAACACAAATTCCACACTAGGCTACAGAGGCCGGGTAACCCACAAGAAAGGAGGCAAGTTTTGACAAATAACGGGAAACCGGACAACGACGATGACTTGTCCCTTTTTCGCGATGCGGTCACCGGTATCAAGCCGTTGAAGCAAGACACTTACCAGCATAAACGCCGTATTACACCGGTAAAACGCCTTCATTCGGCCAGTACGCCAGATCACCGGCAGCGTCGGCTCCTTGATGCCAGTTTTGCGTTTTCTGATATGTATCAAGCCAGTTTGCCCACTGAAGGGCCCATGCGTTATTGTCGACCCGATGAGCCAAGTCATAGTTTGAAGCGGTTACGTAGGGGGGATTTTTATCCTGAGCTGGTGTTAGATTTACACGGTCTCAATCGTGATTCCACCAAGCAGGAACTCTCGGCTTTACTTTACACAGCCCGTAAAGAGCTTATCGATTGCGTTGCCATTGTACATGGCATTGGTTCGGGAATATTAAAAAACGCCTTGCCCCATTACCTAATTCAACACCCCCATGTCAAAGCATTTCATCAGGCACCCCTGGAATATGGAGGGCAAGGCGCGTTACTCGTGTTGGTCGAAACCCTCGACCCGCTCAATGCCGGCTAATCGTCGCCAGCACTGTTGTGCATAAACAGATAGGTGTAGTACACCATCATGACAATCATAATGAATATACCTAGCAGTGAACCCCAGACGACGGGATCTTTTAGCATTGTCATTAGCATGTGGGTTCTCCTCATTTCTTCATGGGGTAAGTGTGCGCTACTTTCGGTGGGATTTCTGTGATCTGAATCAACGGCTATTTTTTGCTTAGAGACAAAAACTGACCTAGATCAACGGGATTTACAGAAAAGATAGAATTAACCCTAAAACGCCATTGCAAATCATTATCATTTTCAATATATTGATCCTGCCTGTTCGACGTTGGGTGATTAACGGTCTTGGCTTAGCGTCGATTGTAGGCAGGTGTGTGGTGCGCCTGCCTACTATTTTTCTTATATCTACCAGCTACCTTGCTCTAATAAATGGCACTATCAGGAAAACAGCTTCCAAAACCAACTTTTCTGTAAATCTTCTTCACAGGTTTTTAATTGCGCAGCATAGCGTAGTGAACGGGCCTTCACTTTTGCGGCTACCTTTTTTAGCCATGGTTTTTTATCATAAGAGCGACGCTTATAACCGCCCCACCCTTCATGATAATTTAAATATTGGGCATAGGCGTCCCACTTAGATACGCCATTAATTTTATAAGACTTGGCAATAAACCAGCCCATAAAATCCATTGCGTCATCGAAATCGTCTCTGTCTGCCCAACTGTTACCCGTTTCTTTTACGTAATCAGACCAGGTAATGGTCTTGGCCTGAGAATAACCGTAAGCGGAACTCACCCGTCCCCAGGGAATTAAGCCGAAAAACACATAATCTTTTGGCGGTAATGCATCATGACGAAATGAGCTTTCCTGATACATGATGGCCATGGGCACATGAATGGGCACACCCCATTTATCTCGGGTGTCAGCAGCGGCATCATACCAATCATCTTTTTCATAGAAGATTTCGCAGATATTGCTGGTATCTTGCGGCGGTGAGGTTGCGCATCCTGCCAGCAACAGCGCAGGAAGCAGATAAAAACTGGCTCTAAAAAACCGGAAATTCCAAATGAACTTTTTCACAGAATGATGTCCAAATAAGTGTTCTAGCAAAATGTGTGTGTTTCCCTGGAACAATATTTATGCCTAGCTTTTTTGCTAGGCATTTTTTTTATCTACTTATCAGGCATCTTTCTTAGCTAAAGGGGCAGAAAAATAATCCTGAATAAAGTCGGCAAAAGGCGCTTGTTCTTCAGACTCAATTTCTTCTTGCATAGCTAAAGAGGTTTTCGCCATGTTTTCAAAGTCATCTTTGGCGTAATGCTGGTAATCATGGCTGGCAATGGTGTGAGCATAGCGTTGGGCCAATTCCAAACCATAAGTGCTGTTGTCCATATTTTCCTGTAAAAGATGCGACAATATTTTGCCTGACGGCGTTAACTCAGGTTGCAAGACTTTATCCCACTGTGCCGCCACCGCCCGAGAATAATCCTCGGTATCGTTGGCTTCATCCAGCAGTTCAGCGGTTTGTCTGAAGGTGTCAAACAATTCGGCGGACCAGGTACTAAATGGCAGGTTCTCGCCATTTTTTGCAAGCATCAAATCCGGATCCCGCCCTTCCAGTACAACCTTATTCATATTCTCGCTGGCTTCTTTTAACGCTTCCCCAGTCATCTCAGGACTGTCCATTAGCAAGCAAGACACCATAAACACATCTAGAAAGTCCATTTGCGACTTCTCGATGCCTACCGGAGAAAACGGGTTCACATCCAATACCCGGACTTCCACATAGCTCACGCCCCGTCTCACCAATGCATCAGTAGGCTTTTCCAACGATGCCGTGGGTTGTTTAGGTCGAATGGGGGAATACAATTCGTTTTCAATCTGTAGAATATTTTTCGATAACTGTTGAAAGTGCCCACCTTCACCGGCGGCAAAATGCTTGAAGTTTTCCGACGGCGTATACATGGCACTACGCAGTTTATCCACGTAGGTAGATAATTGGTTGTAGCAGATCTGTAACGCGGATTGCTCAGAATTGGTGTAGCCTAAATCACTCATACGCAAAGACGTTGCATAGGGCAAGTAAACCGACCCTTTGCCCACCTTTTTAAAAGGTAAATGCGTGGATTTACCGGCAATAAAAGAGCCACACAACGCAGGTGATGCGCCATACAGATAAGGCAACAGCCAGCAAAAACGACGATAGTTACGAATAAGGGAGAAGTAATCAGCCGAGATTTGATCTTGATTACTTCGCTCCCCATTCATGGCCGCCCATTCTTGCCAAAACGTATCAGGCAAAGAGAAGTTAAAATGCACGCCGGCAATGGCTTGCATCATGCTGCCATAACGATTTTTCAATCCCAGTCGATAAACACGTTTCATTTTACCCACATTGGACTCACCAAAATACGCAAGGGGAATATGTGCTTCATCGTCAATAAAACACGGCATACTCATGGGCCAGAGTATTTCGCCTTCCATGTTTTCAAGGGCAAACTTGTGAATATCTTTTAACTGGGTTTCTGTGACCGCGCTATTTGCCACCGGCGGAGTAATAAACTCTAACAAGGATTCAGAAAAATCTGTCGTAATACACTCATGGGTAAGCGCGGCACCCAGCTTTTCTGGATGAGGCGTAGTTGCTAAGGAGCCTGAAGGTTTAATACGCAACCCTTCCCGCTCTACACCATGTTTGATATCCCGCAGTGCCGTTAAGCACTTTGTATTTTTCATCGCCTCAAGGCGACGATTAAAATTAAGCTTTGATGAGGTCAACGTATTTATCCATACTGGTTACGGGAGCCCGTTATTCTTGGGCCTTCCCCATATAATTCAATAGCAAACTAAAATAATTAGTTGTCAGAAAATGATAATGGCACAATGGGGTAACCCAGCTCTGCCAGTGGTTCGGCTAAGCTGGCTTTATCTCCCACGACAATAATTTGCATGTCGTTCACATTCAATTGCTGCTTAGCCATACTGTTTAGGGTATCCAAACTTACCTGATTGATAAGATCAGTTTGAATTTCTCGATAATTATCGGGAAGATCATAAGCTTGCATTTGTCTAAGAAATGCCACTTTACTACTTGGCGTTTCATACTCAAGAGCATCGCTTAATGTAAAAGCATTGCGCATGAATGCCAGCTCTTCGGCTGTCATCCCCGTTTGACGATAACGCTCTATTTCTTTAATAAACTCTTTAATGGCATCAACAGTACTCACCGCATTCACATCGGCCTGGGCATCAAACCAACCTAAGGTTTTGCCACCTATAAACGAGGTTGAAGCACCGTAAGTATAGCCTTTATCTTCCCGTAAATTCAGATTTACCCGGCTGTTAAACCCACCGCCTAAAGGGAAATTCATTAACCGAGACAGAAAATAATCTCCGGTGGCATCAAAAGGTAGCGACCGTTTAACAATATGCACCGAAGATTGCACCGCCCCAGGGCTATCCACTAAAAATAGCTGAGTCCCTTTGTAGTTAGGAAACCCACTTGGGGAGGGAATGCTATAGGGCTTCGCCTGCCAATCTTGTAAAAACGACAAGGCAGAAACCATCTCATCTTGTTGCAGATTACTGACTGCCACCACACTGGCATTGGAAGACGAATAATAGGTATTGTAGAAGGATTTAATATCCGCAAGTGTGATGTTATCGATGGTTTCTAAGGTGCCACTGGTTGGCAAACTTACCCGATTGCCGTCACCAAACAGTACGTAATCTGTTGCTCTATCAGCCAGATAACTTGGGTTGCGCATGCTCTGCTTCATCCCCTGCACCATGCGGTTTTTTAAGCGGTTAAAATCGGCCTCTGAAAACGCGGGGTGATACAGCTTTTCTTCAAGCAGGGCTAATGTTTTATCGAGGTTTTTGGTCAAAGATGAAACATAAATCTGAGTGTATCGGCCGGACGCGCTAAAGCGGATACTACTGCCCAGTTTTGCCAGCTCATTGGACAACATCTCATTGCTGAAGTGCTCGGTAGATTCATTCATCATAGATGCCGTGAAGTTTGCTAACCCAGCTTTTTCTATGGGATCGAGCAACATCCCGCCTTCAAGATTAATGGTGAGGGTAACCGTGGGCGTTTCATCACTGGTCACCCCCAGCATGGCAATCTGGTTAGACAGTTGGGCTTCCCAAAATGCAGGAACACGAACAATGGGCGCAGGACCGGCTTTGGGTTCTACTGAACGATCAAAATCATCGTGGATCTCCGGCTGGGTCACTTCGTTTGTCACTAAAGTGACATCGCCAATATCCCGTTTTGTGAATTCAAACGTTTGTTCATGGGCAGCAACTTCAGGGTGACCTTGGGGCACAATGGACAAGGTAACAGCATGCTTGCCTTTAATGTATTTGTGATAAACACGCATCACATCCTCTGCAGTCACATCACTGTATCGATGTAAATCTGCCGCCACGAGATCGGCCTTGCCGTAAAAGGTTTCATTACTGGCTAAGGCGCTTACTTTACCGGCCACGCTTTGCAGACTAAAAATGGTCGATGCTTCTATCCCGGCTTTGGTTCGTGCCAGATCATCGTCTTGCACGCCGCGCACTTCAAATTCAGCCAGGGTTTTCTCAATTAATTCATTCAACGTGGATAAATTAGAAATACGCTGCGGATTTGCCAACGCCAGCAACTGAAATTCACAGGCCAACTCTTTGCATGGATGTCCCACGCTGGCTTGTACGGCTAACCCTTCTTTTACCAGATTTTTGTAAAACAGCGAGGTTTTCCCGCCGCCTAGAATATCGGCTAACACATCTAATGGTGCTTCATCAGGATGACGGGCATAAACCGTTGGAAAGGTCACTTGAATTAACGGTAGGTGTACTTTATCTTCCAGCGTCACGTACCGATCTTCGGATAACACCACAGGCTGAGGCTTAGGCTCTTCCACGTCTGGACCTCTTGGAATTGAACCAAAGTACTTTTCTATCCACTGACGGGTTTGTTTAACGTCAATATCACCACCTATGGTTAACACCGCATTATTGGGTCCATACCAGCGTTTAAAAAAGGCTTTTAAATCGTTAACGTTAACCCTGTCGAGATCTTCTATGTAACCGATGGTAGACCAAGAATAAGGATGGCCTGGCGGATATAAGGCCTCGCCAATTTTTTCTGAGCGTAAACCGTAGGGCCGGTTATCCACCCGCTGCCCCCGTTCGTTTTTAACCGTTTCACGCTGATTTTCAAACTTGGTTTGATTCACCGCTGGCAATAAAAACCCCATGCGATCGGCTTCTAACCACAGCATTTTCTCCAGCTGATTAGCCGGTACGGTTTCAAAGTAATTGGTGCGATCCGTGGTGGTACTCCCGTTAAGGGTGCCCCCAGCTTCGGTAATTATTCTAAAATGTTCTTCATCTGCAACATGTTCAGAGCCCTGAAACATCATATGCTCAAAGAAATGGGCGAAGCCACTTTTTCCAGGCTCTTCTCTGGCGCTACCCACATGGTAGGTCACATCCACATGAACTAATGGATCAGAATGGTCCTCGTGCAGGATCACCGTTAATCCGTTATCTAAGGTATATTTTATATGGGGAATATGAATATCGGAAGGATCGCTATCTAAAGAATGATTTTCGGGCTGTTGTGCCTGACACCCCAATAACAACGTAACAATGCTCGCACAAAGAACTACTTTTATGGGTAAAGATAATGCCATTTGGCTTCCTTCTTTAATAATTTTGATAACGCATTTTCGAACATAACGGCAATGCTCTGGTATACAGAGTCCAAAATGACAATAAAGTTGCTGAAAACGGATATAAGCGTGAAGACTACCAGAAAATGCAATATAAAACCTATACCAAGTTATGTCGTTTGTATCAATTTATTACACAATGAAATACACTGACTGTGTATACGTTCTAGGAGTAATTATGGATTCTGCCACCGAGATCATTGACCTTGAATTCGGCTTATCCCAGCTAAATGGGAATAAAACGCTGTTTCTGCGTTTATTGCAAAAATTTGCCGACGAATACCAGCACTCAGAAGATAAACTCAATACCATGCTACAAAACGGCCAATGGCAGGAAGCAAAAAACCACCTTCATACCATAAAAGGCGTGGCGGGGAATTTAGGCATTACACGTTTACACCAAGCCTGTAAGCAAACTGAAACCGAACTCAAAGCCCAGTCAGCCATTCCATCGACCTTCCCGTCTTTTTGTTTGACCCTGTCGGCCACACTTTCTTACGTTACACAATTGCAGCAAACGCCGTCTTTGATTGATTCGCCCACCAAGGCGACGTCATCGACAAATGCCCCTGCTACACAGGAAGGCAAGATTGCCGCGCCAGAAACCTTTATTCAGGCGTTGGAACAAAATGAATTTATCGCTCAAGATCAGTTAGATGAATGGCTAAACGAAACCACCTCCGATCTGGCACTGCAACAAACGGTAAAAGATGCCATTGACGAACTTGATTATGATACGGCGTTGACACTGATCCGAGGCTAGTTTGCTTTTACCTACCCATATTATTTTTACCCATCGGGATTTTTACATCATTAATAAACCCGTTGGTATGCCAATGCATGACGCTAAAAGTGGCATAATACCTGCGCTCACCGCTTTGACTGGCGAAACCGCCTTGTATTTGTGTCATCGCTTAGATTCCGTTACCTCCGGTTGCCTGCTAATAGCCAGAAATGCGTCGGCGGCCTCACAATTAAGTCAGTTATTTAGCAATAAACAAATACAAAAATATTATCTGGCCATGTTGTCGGCCAAGCCATCAAAAAAACAGGGGACCGTCGCCGGTGACATGAAAAATCGCCGACGAGGTCAGCACGTTTTACTAAAAACGCGGCATAACCCGGCAGTAACACAGTTTTTTAGTTACCACATTCCCCTGCGAGGCCGGGTGGCGTTAATAAAACCCCTAACGGGAAAAACCCATCAAATTCGTGTGGCCATGAAAAGCTTAGGCGCCCCCATTTCTGGCGACACCCTGTACGGCGCAGCTCAGCAAGATAGAGTGAGCTTGCATGCCTATGCCCTCTTTTTTTCCTACAATAACCAAGCCTTTGGAGTTGTTTGCCCGCCGACTCAAGGTAATGATTTCATATCCGCCGAATTCGCCTCATGGTTAGCGCAGTTGGGAGAGATACAAGCCCTTAACTGGCCCAAATTTACCCTACCCAACCCCTCTACTGATGCGATAACAGGGGCCTTATGAGCGCGCATATTGCCATTGTCGGTGACGGTGCCATTGGGTCTCTTCTGGCCGCCGGTGCCCAGCAAAACCAGCATGCCTATTCGGTACTTTTACGTGCTGTACGACCCGCGGTTGCCGAGGTAGAACACCTTGATGGCACATCAACCCAGCTAGGCGGCCAACCGCAGGTTACGCTGTCGGCACAAGATTTACTGATCCTACCGGTAAAATACTATCAGGTCGCTCCTGCCCTCGAGCAATGGAAACACTTAATTGATGAAAAGACACCGGTAGTGCTGCTACAAAACGGTATGGGAGGCGATGAGGTTTTAGCATCGATACTGCCAAATAATCCGCTGTATTTAGCCACCACCAGTCATGGAGCGCTGAAAGTTTCCCCCCGCCAGGTTAAACACACAGGCAAGGGTGAAACCAAACTCGGCGTTATCGCCCCCATAAAGGACACGGCCGGTGAGCAAACTCGATTAAACAAACGTGTTATCGAGCTAGTCAGCACCTGTTTGCCGCCGGTTTTGTGGCAAGAGGATATTCGGGCGGCCTTGTGGGAAAAGCTGGCAATCAATTTGGTGATTAACCCACTTACCGCCCTTCATAATATTCCCAATGGCGCACTGAGTAACCCTCGCTATGGGCAAGCTATTCTCGCCATTTGCCATGAAACGGCAGCGGTAATGACAGCCTGTGGATATGCGGCCGACAGCCAAACCCTAGTGGCAACGGTGAACAAAGTCATACAAAACACCGCCAACAACTATTCCAGTATGCATCAGGATCTGCACCATGGCCGGCAAACTGAAATTGATGGGATCACCGGTTACCTGATAAAACAGGCGAAAAAAAACGGTATTGATGTGCCCATCAATACCGCTTTATATCAGAAAATCTTGCGCCTTAGTGCAGGCAACTAACAACGGGTTTAGTCGTGACTTTCTGCTGCCTGTGGTTTCATATGGGGGAACAAGATCACGTCTTTGATGGTTGGACTGTCAGTAAACAACATAGTCAGACGGTCGATACCAATGCCCTGTCCTGCCGTCGGTGGCAGACCATATTCTAATGCTCGAATATAATCATCATCAAAATGCATGGCCTCATCGTCACCCGCATCTTTTTCTTCTACCTGTTTGCGGAATCGCTCTGCTTGATCTTCAGGATCATTGAGCTCGCTGAATCCATTGGCAATTTCACGGCCGCCAACAAAGAACTCGAAGCGATCGGTGATAAACGGATTGTCATCATTACGACGGGCCAACGGAGACACTTCCCATGGATAGGCAGTAATAAAGGTAGGTTGAATGAGCTTTTCTTCCGCGGTGGCTTCAAAAATCTCACATAAATACTTACCCGCGCCCCAAATTCCGTCCACTTCCGGCTCTTTGATATGCAGCTGCTTAGCCATGGCTTTCATTTCATCGAGGTGCGCTTCGGGATCACGAATGGCCGCTTCATTGGCCTCGGGCCAATATTTCAAAATGGCATCGCCCATGGTTAAACGTTCAAAGGGTTTACCAAAGTCGTAATGGGTTTCGCTGATCACATTGCCTTCACTGTCGCGCTCGGTATTCACCAGCTCCGGCGAGCCTAAAATATCTTCAGCGAGCTTACGCAGCATGTCTTCTGTAAGGTTCATCAGGTCGTGGTAATCCGCATAGGCCTGATAGAACTCCAGCATGGTAAATTCTGGATTGTGACGGGTAGACAAACCTTCGTTACGGAAATTACGGTTAATTTCAAATACCCGTTCAAAGCCACCCACAACCAAACGTTTCAGATACAGTTCCGGGGCAATACGCAGGTACATATCAATGTCCATGGCATTGTGATGGGTGACAAAAGGTTTTGCCGTGGCACCACCTGGAATGACCTGCAACATGGGGGTTTCCACCTCAATGTAGTCTTTGTTGGTCAAGTATTGGCGAATACCGTTAATAATGGCGCTGCGAACTTTAAAGGTTTCACGGGTTTTTTCGCTGGTGATCAGATCCACATAGCGCTGACGATATTTGGTTTCCTGATCACTTAAACCATGGAATTTTTCAGGCAATGGACGTAACGCTTTGGTCAGTAATTGCCAGTTATCCATCGTCACATAAAGATCGCCTTTGCCAGACTTATGCAAGGCACCGGCAACACCAATAATATCGCCGATATCCAGCGAACCAAACTTCGCTTTAATCTCTTTTTGTGTGGCTTTATCGGCATAGGCCTGAATGCGGCCAGTCATATCCTGAAGCAGTATAAACGGCCCGCGCTTTGCCATAATACGGCCAGCCACAGACACCATGTTTCCCTGACTTTCCAGCGTTTCTTTATCGAATTCGCCGAATTTCTGTTGTAATTCTTCGGCATAATTTTCACGACGGAAGTTATTAGGAAAGCCGTTCGCACGGCATTGTTGTCGAATCGCACTCAGCTTAGCGCGGCGCTCGGCAATAAGTTTGTTTTCATCAAGTTGTTGGTCAGTCATAACCTATTCACTTTAAGTGGGTGATTTACAAACCAGATTTTAAGCTGGCTTGAATGAATTTATCTAAATCGCCGTCAAGAACGGCTTGGGTATTGCGGGTTTCCACCCCGGTGCGCAAATCTTTAATGCGGGAATCGTCTAATACGTAAGAACGGATCTGACTTCCCCAGCCAATATCGGATTTGCTGTCTTCCATCGCTTGTTTTTCGGCATTTTGCTTTTGCAACTCATACTCATAGAGCTTGGCTTTCAGTTGCTTCATTGCCTGATCTTTATTTTTATGTTGTGAGCGGTCATTCTGACACTGCACCACAATGCCGGTTGGTTCGTGGGTGATCCGTACCGCCGAATCGGTGCGGTTAACGTGCTGACCACCCGCGCCTGAGGCACGATATGTATCAATTCTTAGCTCCGATGGATCAATATCTATCTGGATATCATCATCAATTTCCGGGTACACAAACGCCGACGAGAACGACGTATGTCTGCGGTTACCCGAATCAAATGGCGATTTACGCACTAACCGGTGCACACCGGTTTCGGTTCTTAACCAGCCAAAAGCGTACTCGCCCTGAAAACGGATGGTGGCACTTTTAATTCCCGCCACTTCGCCGTCGGAAAGCTCGATGATTTCGGTTTTAAAGCCATGGGCTTCTCCCCATCGAAGATACATGCGCAGTAACATATTTGCCCAATCCTGGGCTTCAGTGCCCCCAGATCCGGCTTGCAAATCAAGGTAACAATCACTGCTGTCATTGGGGCCGGAAAACATACGGCGAAATTCAAGCCCTTCCAGATCGGTAATAAGCGCAGCCAATTCCACTTGGGCTTCTTCGAAGGTTTCTTCATCTTCGGCTTCAATGGCAAGCTCAAGCAAACCTTCCACATCTTCGGTGCCCTGATCCAGTTTGTGGATCGTCTCAACAACCTGCTCAAGGGCAACTTTTTCTTTCCCTAACGCTTGGGCGCGCTCGGGTTCATTCCATACTTCGGGGCTTTCCAGCTCCCGATTAACTTCTTCTAAACGCTCTGACTTTGCATCAAAGTCAAAGATACCCCCGAAGTGCATCAGCTCGGGCACGGATATCTTCTATGGCATTTTTAACAGGGTTGACTTCAAACATTTTATCGCCATGTTTCTGTTGAAAATAAGACCGCGAATAGTACCGAATTTATGCTTATTTTGATAGCCCGTTAAGCGTAGAAATCACCTGAAATGCCGGTTTATTGCGAATTCTTTGCTTGCTCTGCAACAAGGTAACCCGTTTGCGTAACCCCAAAGGCATCACCTAAACGTTTTTCACCTAAAAACGTATATGACAAACCAAAAAGCGCCGAAAAACGGCGCTTTTAACAGAGCAAAACAGTACGCTTTACATTTTATCTAACGTTTCGATCCCCAATAACGACAACCCCTGCTCAAGGGTTTTAGCTACCAGCGCTGCCAACTCTAAACGGCTGTTACGGACTTTTTCATCAATACCGTCTTTTAAAATAGGACAGGCTTCATAAAAAGACATAAAGGCGCTGGCCACATCATACAGGTAGGTACATAACACATGGGGCGTTGCGTCCCGGGAAATGATGCCCACAACCTCTTCAAACTGAAGCAAGAGCACGGCTAACGCATGCTCCTGTTTTTCGGTAAAGGTCATGGCACCGGGTAAATCCGCAGGGGAAATCCCGGATTTACGGAAAATACTCTGAACCCGGGTAAAGGCGTATTGTAAATAAGGCGCGGTATTGCCTTCAAAACTCAACATGGTGTCCCAGTTAAACACATAATCGGTGGTGCGGTTTTTACTTAAATCGGCATATTTAACCGCACCAATGCCCACTTTACGCGCCACGTCTTTAAGTTCTTCGGCGGATAAATCGCTGGCACGTTCTGCAATCAAGTTACCGGCTCGTTCCACCGCTTCATCCAGCAGTTCCACCAGCTTCACCGTACCACCGGTGCGTGTTTTAAAGGGTTTACCGTCGCTGCCCAGCATCATACCAAAGGGACAATGCTCGTAAGTTTGCTCGGGCTTCATAAAGCCCGCTTTGCGACCAACAATTTCGGTTTGCTTAAAATGCAGTGCCTGACGAGCATCGGTGAGGATCAGGGTACGATCAGCATTTAACTTTCCGCTGCGATAACGCATGGCGGCTAGATCGGTGGTGGAATACAAGTAACCGCCACCGGATTTTTGCACAATATAAACAGCGGGGTTGCCTTCTTTGTCAGCCAACTCATCAATAAACACCACCTGGGCGCCTTGATCTTCCACCGCAATCCCTTTTTCTTTTAAATCGGTGATCACATTGGCCAGATCATCGTTATAGGCCGATTCGCCCATAATGTCATCACGGGTGAGGCTGACATTGAGCTTTTCGTACACTTCTTCACTGTGCTGAATGGAAATATCGATAAACTGTTGCCACAGCGCTAAACAACGGGCATCGCCACCTTGCAGTTTAACCACGTATTCCCGAGCGCGGTCGGCAAAGCCGTCTTCATTGTCGAAACGTACCTTGGCTTCACGGTAAAAATCTTCCAAATCCGATAACGCCGTTTCTGCCACTTCGCTTTCCAATTTGTCAGAAAGATGGGCTAAAAGCATCCCGAAC